>JAGHVA010000056.1 GCA_018064565.1 Candidatus Colimorpha onthohippi | reverse complement strand
CTACGACGACCGCCCGTGGTATCCACACCATAAAGCTGGCCTGCGTCTATCACCTCCTGACTTGTAACAAATGTGGTCTTACCCGACAAAAAAGACATACTCACATTCCAATCAGATTCTTTGTATTCAAAACCAATAGAGGTGGTAAGATAGCCTGGTGCCATAAATTTGGACACCAACGTGTATTCGCTATTCCCCGAAGTAGCATAGTTCTTACCCTCCAAAAACTGTGATTTGAAATTGACCGAAAAATTGATATTCCACGCACTTCGCAACCGCTTGGAAATTGTAGAAGTCAAATCTATCTTATCCTCATTTTTACGCACTGACTCAAGCGATTGGTTCCCATCCAAATCCTGCCGGTCAACGCCCAGCGAGAAATCATGAACGTTATCCCACACAAACTGCTGATGCGTATATTTGTATGTTCCGTTGAAGCCAAAGACAAACACCAATGTCGAATTGCCCGCAGCCGACCAGTTGTTGTATAGTTTTTCATTGACAGTCAATGCCGGTGTAGATACAAATGTCCAGTCGCCAGGCAGTATCTTTTTGCGGACAGCCGACGAGTCATCGTCGGCCGCAAATAATGGCTGCGACAACAACATCACAACTACAATAAAATATAGGCAACGAAATCTCATAAAAAAAACTATTATTGAATATCACACACAACCCGTTTGGCTAAATCTAATTCATAGCCCCTCGACACCAAAAAAGAGATTACCTTGACTCTGCGTGTGGCAACATCAACCCTTAGCGATGCCCATTTGGTGTCTGCCACACGGCGCATGATTTCGACATACTCTTCGTCGGTCATAACCTCCTGAACCACCTCTCGCGCTACAGCCGAATCTATACCATTGATCCGCAACTGGTACGCCACTTTAATCCTGCCCCAATGCTGGTAACGCAGCTTGCTACCGCAATAGGTGCGCGCATAACGCATATCGTCAACAAAGCATTCTGCTATTAGATAATCCACTATCTCTCGCTCTTCATCAGGCGTAGCACCCCACTCTCGCAACTTACGACGTACCGTTTGCGAGCATCGATCTTCCACTGCGCAGTAGCGCGCAGCCTTATCTCGTAAAGCTAAATTCATTACCGTTCGTTTTTTTCAAAACAGCCGTTCTCCCGCACCCTGTCCGCCGACAGGCGGGTCAGCATACAAGCAAGCGTGCCTACACTTAACTTATCGAAAACGTTGACTATCAAACAATAGCAACCTCCAAAAAACACATCTCAAATAGTGCAAAATTACAAAAAAAATAAGATTGTCAAAGACCTAATCTTCTACAAAATATGCGCATAAAACAAAAAAAATATATCGATTCAATAAAAAAATTGTACTTTTGCAAATGGTTTGGTTGCCACTTTCGGCATTAAAAGGGAATTGGGTGAAACTCCCAAACAGTCCCGCTGCTGTGAGTCTCAACAAAAAGCGCCTATAGCTCTATCCATTGTACGGCAACAAAACGTATGAGAAGGATTATAAGCGTGAGATGTAGTCAGAAGACCTGCCAAACCTCATAAGGTGGTTTCTAAAAAATCATTGTATTTTGAAGTTCCACCATAAGTCTATCTGTCTTCGAGGAAAGAACCGCATGACGCCCTTAAAATCTCTAAACGAGGTTGTTCTTTTTTGTTTGTGCAGACGGATAGACCATGGTCAACAACATCGTCTTTGACACAAAACAAAAAAAAACAACAATCTTGACAATCTGCCGCCACCGATTAGGACACATGGGTGCCGTCATACTGGCTCTGACACTTGGAACCACTCGCACCGCAGCACAAGACACGCTGTCAAGCACACTGCTTCGCGAAGTCCACATCTCGGGCAACGCAGCCCCATCTATCACTCGGTCGGTAGCCAACACACAAGTGATAAACGAGGAGCAACTACTGCAACAAGGAGCCTTGCAGCTAAGCGATGCTGTAAGACATTTAGCGGGTGTAACACTCAAAGACTATGGCGGCATCGGTGGTGTAAAAACTATCTCTATGCGAGGGTTGGGAAGCCAATTTACCACGCTGTGTATTGATGGCGTTTCGGTATCCGACAACCGCAACGGTCAGCCAGACCTTGGCAGGTTTTTGCTAACCAACACCTCCTATGTAAGCGCCACCACCAACAGCAGCACACTAAAATCCGCCCGAGCAGCTGCTGCTGGTAGCGTGATGAACATGCAAAGTACCCCTCCTACATTTTTCGCCACCCAACGTACCAACCTGAAAGCACACTTTGAGGCTGGAAGTTTCGGCTTGATTTCGCCAGGTATCCTTCTGGAGCAGAAATTGGGTAACCGAACTACCCTATCCGTCAGCGGAAGCCACACCACATCCAAAGGCAACTACCCCTTCAAACAATACCTCAGCACAAGCAACACCGGCAACTACCTGCAACTGCGTAGAGACCACGCCGCCTCTCGGCTAACCACCATAGAGGCCAACCTGTTTCATACCTTTGACCCTCGCCGCCAACTGATTGTCAAAAACCATTTCTCATCAAGCCTAACACAACTGCCTGGTGCCGTATCGCTATACAATACCGCAATAGGAAGCGAACACACCACACAGCAACTATTTTTTTCACAAGCCCGATTCACGCACCTGATGGGCAATCAAGAAGAACTCGACAAAACCAAGCTGCAACTGATTGGTAAATACCAATACTGCCACGACACCTACACCGACTCAGCCATTGTAGCTGCCGATGGGGTACTGCACAACCACTACACTCAACAAGAAGGATACCTCTCTGCCGCAATGAGCCATAAGCCGATACGATGGCTAACCCTGCATGCAGCCGCCGATGGAGCCATAAATACCCTCGAAAGCAACTTGACCGAAAACAACGACGTAGAACGACTATCGGCACTGACCGTAATCGGTTTTGAAGCCAAACATGACAAACTCACCATAGATGCCAAGGGCATTGGACTAATCAGCCACGAAAATGCGAAGACATCTGGCACTACCGCACCCACCAAAACAACCTCATACCACAGACTTTCACCAAATATCGGAATCAACTTCAAACCACTTAAAAACAGCAACCTGAGACTGCGGTACCATTTTAAGGAGACCTACCGACTACCTAATTTCAGCGAACTATATTTCCTGACTACCAGCCAAGACCTACGCCCCGAGCGAGCCCTGCAAAACAATGCTGGCATTACCTTTGTAACTGGCAGCGACAGCTCACTAATACGATATGTCGAGTTTACCGCTGATGGATATTTCAACAAAGTGTCAGACAAAATCACAGACATTCCCACCAACAACATGTTTGTGTGGAGCATGGTCAACTTGGGGTTGGCGCATATCACTGGCTGCGACATCAAAGCAACCCTCAACGCAACATTCAACGAGATCGACTTGCGGCTTGACCTCAACTACAGTTTCCAATATGCCGTTGACAAGACAGACCCAAACGGCAAGACCTACTACCATCAAATTCCTTACACACCCATGCACAGCGGAGGTGCTATGCTATATATCACAACACCATGGTTGGAGGTAGGCTACGACCTAACTGCCGTTGGCCGACGCTACAGCGGTCGCCAAAATAGCAGCAGCACCCTATTGGACGGATATATAGACCAAGGAATCTCGTTGGCTCGATCGTTCAACCTCAAATTTGGAAGCATCCGAGTCGCTGCCCGGGTACTCAATCTCTTTGATGTGCAATACGAAGTAATCAGAAGCTACCC
>JAGHVA010000233.1 GCA_018064565.1 Candidatus Colimorpha onthohippi | reverse complement strand
GGAGTATCCTATTTATCAGGGAGGAAATAAATGTATCGAAGGGAGTGGTGCTACAGCGGCAGCCAAAATTATTGCATATTGGCGCTATCAGAAATGTTCGGTAGATACTATAATGTCACCAAATTTGTTTGGTATGGGTTATGTTTCTCCACTCCGTTTGGGGCAGATGGTTTATCGGTACGATTTGATGCCATTGGCGGTCAGTGGCGGCAGCAAGGATCAGAAAAAAACTATATTGGATGCCAACTCCAGCGATAGTTCGGTATATGCTACCTCCATGTTCTGCTATCATGTGTCGGTCGCACTCCAATCTTCGATGACAAGCAGTTCAACTGGTACCAACCATGTAACTACGTTGAGTGGACTCCGCGATGTGTTTAAGTATGATGCTAACGATATCCGTTATGTCGGTCGTGGCTCAACGCCAGCAGATAAATGGGATTCTACTATCCGCAACGAGATTTGGGGGCGTCGTCCTGTATTTTACCGCGCCTCATCGGTAGCAGGTGAGGGCCGCGATGCTTCTGGTCACGCTTTTGTCATTTGTGGTCATCGCCCAACGCAAAACAAATTCTACGTCAATTGGGGATGGGGTTATAATGAAGGGAAATCAAAAACATCTGATGGCTGGTACGATTTGTCGCTGACCGATACAGCTGGTGGATATGTCTTTTCGGAAGGCCATGGTGCCATTATCGGTATCCATCCTCCACTCGATTCGTTGGAGGCATTGGGCTTTACGGAAGAGATGCTGCGGATTCAGGATGTGGACGGAGTCAGCGATGCAACTATCGGAACCATCCATCCTAATCCAGCAAGCCATTTTGTCAACATACCTTGCTCGTTCTCAAGTGCAGACAATGCCGTACTGGAGGTGTATAACGTTCAAGGTCGTTTGATGGAATGTCGGCAGGTAAGTGGTGCAAACGAACTTATCTCTATCAATGTTCAGAACTATCCTAAAGGGGTTTACACTTGCCGACTGAGGGGCGCTTCAAGCAGGTTTGTCGTTCAATAGGCTGTGTGATACATTATGATAAAAAAAAAGCAAGGGTGCCGTTATGGTACCCTTGCTTTTTTATGTCTTGTTGTGCTTTTTAACGTCAATAGTCAAAACTGCTGCCGCCCAAGAATTCTCTCATAATAGAGGTAGGCGGAATATGTTTGGCATCGATTGGCTCTATCAGTTGTAAGAAATTGAGGAGTCGGTTGGCTTCTGCAAACTCTTGGCAGTTCTCAGGCACGCGTTTCAACTGAGGTTCAGCGTAGGTGCGCAACACTCCCAACTCGTATAGCAGTGCCGAGTTGAACATGACGTCGGCATTCTCTTGATAGGGGTATATATGCTTTACCTCACCAGCCTGGACGTCTTCCCAGCGATGCAGTGTGTTGTAAGCATCCCATCCGCGAAAGTTGTTGTCTCTCACTATGCGCCGTATCATACGGTTGTCGCTGCTGTGTATCACATTCTGGTCGTCGATGGCTATCTGGGTGATAGCAGACACATATATTTTGAATTTCAACTCATCGGCAATCTGGCTGGTCAGGATTGGGTTTAGTGCATGGATGCCCTCTACAATCAATATGCTGTTGGGCGATAGTTGGAGCTTCTTGCCACTGAAGTAGGGGTTGCCAGTCAGAAAGTCGAACGTAGGTATCTCAACCGCCTCTCCCTGAAATAGTTTGGTTAAGTGCTCGTTGAGCAGTGGTTTGTCGATTGCGGTTACGTCTTCAAAATCGTATTCGCCATTGGGAAGCTTTGGTGTCCTGCTCCGAGGCACAAAATAATCGTCGAGCGAAATCTGCCGTACGTCGAATCCCAATACACTGAGTTGCACACCCAATCGACGGCAAGAGGTCGTCTTTCCGCTCGACGATGGACCTGCTAAGAGTACCATCTTTACGGTGTTGCGTCGTTGGTAGATGGCGTCAGCGATAGAGGCATATTTCTTTTCATGTAGTGCCTCTGACACATGTATAAGATGATTGCTGCCACCGTCTTTGACAATTTTATTCAGGCTTGTGATAGTTGGGACGTGTAGCAGGTCAACCCATTTGTGGTGCTCCTCGAAAATACTGAACAGTTTGGGTCTGGAAATAAAAGGCTCGGGGGTGTCTTTGTAGCAGTCCAGCAGGTACCCATCGCCAAATGGTTTGAGGTCCCATCCAAGAATACAGCCAGTGGCAGGAGCAAGTATGCCTCCTGTTTTGTGGGGCGTGCCGTCAAGGTATTGGATGTCGATATAAAGTTGATCCAATCCTTCCAGCAAGGCTACCGTCTCGGGCATATCCTGCTCTCGGAGCAGCTCTATCGCATCGGTTCTGAGCATGGTGCGGGTCTCGAAGGGTATGTCAAGCCGCACCAATTCCTTCATTCGTGATTTGACTGTTTGGCAAACTGTCTCTGCTGGTTCGACATTGTCGTTGTCGGCAAATTTGATGCTGCAAAAGAATCCTTTGAGCAGGGTGTATTCCACGCGTAGGCGGGCTTGGGGATACACGTCTTTGACTGCCTTATATAGCATGAAACACAACGTGTTTTGGTAAGTACGCCATCCTTGCCGATGGGTGATGTCGAAGAAAAATATGGTTTTGGGGTTGTAAATACGGTAGGATAACCGTTCAACACGGTTGTTGACAAGTGCCCCTAAAAAAGGGTATTGCGAACTGGGTGCGATATCGGCAAGCATGGTGCCTTGCGGAACTTTGATGCGTTCTCCTGTGTTTTGTAGTACGACTTCAATCTGACTCATAGTTGGGTAGGGTTAACTGTTCATAATTTCTTCAATCTCATTTGGCGTTTTGGGAATGGGCTTCCCTAATACACGGCAACCGTCTGCGGTGATAAGCAGGTCGTCTTCGATGCGGATTCCGCCAAAGTCTTTCCATCGTTCAAGTTCATCGTAACAGACAAAGTCGGTATGCAACTGCTGCTTGCGCCAAAGGTCTATCAGTGCAGGAATAAAGTAGCAGCCAGGCTCGTCAGTTATGACAAATCCTGGTTCCAGTCGGCGCCCGCAGCGTAAACTGCCCAGTCCAAACTGTTGGCTTGGCTGTGTCTCTCGATCGTAGCCTACATGTATTTGTCCATAGTTTTCCATATCGTGGACGTCCAGCCCCATCATGTGTCCCAAACCATGAGGCATCAGCAAGCTATGGGCTCCGTCGGCTACGATATCGTCAACTTCTCCTTTCAGTATCCCAAGGTCTTTGTACCCCTGTGCCAATATGCGGCTAACGGCAGTATGTACCTCTTGATAGGTGATGCCAGGTCGGGATATGCGGGCGGCTTCGATATTGGCGTCAAGCACTATCTGGTATATGTCGCGCTGACGGCTGTCGAATTTTCCGCCAACGGGTACACTGCGTGTGATGTCGGAGCAGTAGTTCATCGGCGTTTCGGCTCCAGCATCCATCACCAACATCCTGCCGCAGGTGAGTTTGTGGTTATGGTTGTGGTTGTGGAGCGTCTCACCGTGAATGGTCATGATTACAGGAAATGAGACGTGGCCACCTGCCATGGCTACC
>JAGHVA010000025.1 GCA_018064565.1 Candidatus Colimorpha onthohippi | reverse complement strand
ATATCACACAGTGTGCCAACAAACGCTGCGCAGTAGTGGCACCTACGGGTGTGGCTGCCGTCAATGCGGGAGGAGTAACCATCCACTCGTTTTTCCAACTTCCTTTCTGCCCCTATCTGCCCGACATACCAGAGCTGATTACTGAATATCAGATGCCCGATAAGATGAAGCAGATGCGGAAACAAAAGGCGAATATCATCCGTACCCTCGAATTGCTCATCATTGATGAGATTAGCATGGTGCGCGCCGACCTGCTCGATGCTATCGACTATTCACTCCGCCGCTATCGGCGCAACCACCGACCGTTTGGAGGAGTGCAATTGCTTATGATTGGCGACATCCACCAACTGCCTCCTGTGGTAACCGAAAGTGAGATGCCCTATATGAACCAGGTTTATCCATCTCCATTCTTCTTTCACAGCAAAGCATTACAGCAAATACCCTATATCACCATTGAGCTTCAGACCGTTTACCGGCAGCAGGACGAACACTTTGTAAGCCTGCTCAACAAAATAAGGGATGGCATCTTTGATGAAGAGACGCTCAAGACACTCAACCAGCGGGTGATTACCGATACCCAAGACAAAACAGCATCCCGCCAGCGCAACCAGACCATCCGCCTCACCACCCACAACCATCAAGCCGATACTATCAATTCGCAACGGCTCAGAAATCTGAAAGGCAAATCTGTACAGTTCAACGCCATCATCGAAGGCAACTTCCCTATCAGCAACGCTCCTACCGAACAGACGTTAGAACTCAAAAAAGGAGCGCAGGTGATGTTTGTCAAAAACGACTCATCTGGCAATCACAACTACTACAACGGCAAAATCGGAACGGTTGAGCGCTTTGGCCACGATGACGACGGTATGAGTATTGTGGTCCGCGACGAACACGACGACTTAATTTTCGTCAAGCCCGAACAATGGGAGAATATCAAATATGAGATTGATCCTAACGACAACCAAATCAAGCAGATTACAGATGGCACCTTCACACAGTATCCTTTACGGCTGGCATGGGCTATTACCATCCATAAGGCGCAAGGGCTGACTTTTGACCATGTGATTGTAGATGCCGCCTCTGCATTTGCCTACGGACAGGTGTATGTGGCACTCAGCCGGTGCAGGTCGCTACAAGGGCTCGAACTCACATCGCCTATTACCGCTGCTGGAGCCATCGGCAACAACGATGTGCTGCTATTTGACCGCACCCGCCCAACGGAAGAAAGTGTGCGAGAGGTCTTGCAAGGACATCAAACACAGTTCTGCATCGACTTGCTGTCTGAGTTGTTCGAGACTGGCGGACTGCACAATACACTGGAACGCATCAGCCGCCTGATGCACGAGAAATTATCCTCTACCTACAGCGTACAGACGCTCAAACTCGACGACCAGTACGGCAAGCTGACCGACCTCAACGAGGTGAGCACCAAATTTCACAGACAGATAGTCCGCATGATAAGCAGTGGCGAGGATACCACACAACGCATTGCAAAAGGATGCGATTATTTCATCACACAACTGAAATCCATCAAAGAACAGTTGCATCCGATTTTCAACATCAGCATCGACAACCAAGAGACCAAAAAAATATTTGCGGATTATACTACACGATTTCGCGACATACTCGAATTGAAACTGCATTGCATGACACATGTGCAACAACATGGGTTTGATATCAACGACTACCAAAAGGTTAAAGTCGATTATATCTTGTCAGACCACAACGAAAAGCAGGACAGCAAAAAAGGTAAGACCACCAACGAATCGCAGACCTACGCCAACAACCGCAACCCACAACTGGTACGTATCCTATCGCAATGGCGGCGCAACCTGTCTGCCGACCTCGAACTGCCAGCTTACGCAATAATGTCACAAAAGTCGCTGCTCTCCATAGCCGACAAATTGCCGACAACCGAAAAAGACTTGTTGGCACTGCCTGGAATCGGGAAGATGAAACTCAAACAATTCGGTTCCGAGATACTCCAAATTATCCAGCAATACATAGCCCATCAAAAAAAATGAAAAGGATGAAACTCTTGGTTTTGCTCTCAACAATCGTATCTCTTTTGAGCACAGGATGCGACCACGAGGAGATAGACACCACCCCCCATAAGGTGCCACTCCCCGCTGCTATCAATAGCGAAGCCGTAGTCCACCACTATGCCTACAGTCTGGAATATAGCGAGACCCACGAGCAAAGCAGATGGGTGATGTATATGTTGTGTGCCAACAGATTAGATGGTCCATACAACCGCAACGAGACTCCTGGCTGCGACTTTCACGAAGATCCATACATCAAGACAGGCAGTTCCGACAAGTCGGACTACTACAAAAGCGGATATTCGAGAGGGCATCTTGCGCCTGCCGCCGACATGAAGTGGGACTCTGTAGCATTGGTGGAGTCGTTCTTTTTCAGCAACATGTCGCCTATGGAAGCCAGTTTCAACAGTGGTGTATGGAACCGACTGGAGACACAGGTGCGACGCTGGGCAGAATGGTACGATACCCTATATATCGTAACAGGACCCCTGCTGACCGATGGTGGACAAGGTTCTATCGGCGAAAACAGAGTTACCATCCCCACCGCCTTTTACAAAGCCATCTACGCACCATCACTCCACCAAGCCGTAGGCTTCCTGATTCCACACCTCCAAAACAAAGAAAGCCTCAACTCGTTTGCGATGAGCATTGACCAATTAGAGCAACTCACACAAATAGACTTTTTTAGCGGCATACAAGACGAGTCGCTATTGGAAAGCACCTTTAATAGCGACCGGTGGAACTGGGGCAAGAAACAAAAAAAATAGAACATACATCATGCTACATCCCGACACACTACAGTTTTTTGAAGATCTTGCTGTCAACAACAACCGAGAATGGTTTGCTGCCAACAAAAAACGATGGGACGACATCAAAGCCGCCTTCGAGGAGTTTACCTCACAACTCATACAGCGCATAGTGCCACTCGACCCGTCGCTGGGCGACTTGAAAGCCAAACAATGCATCTATCGTATCTATCGCGATGTGCGATTCTCGACCGACAAGAGCCCCTACAAGACCCACATAGCCTGCTTTCTGCCTACAGGTGGCAACCGCAGGTCGGCGGTGCCAGGCTATTACATCCAGATAGGACAAGAGGACTACGGGTTGCATGGCTGCTGCGCATTGGGAGGTGGCATATTCTGCCCCACGCCAGAGGCATTGGCTGCTATCCGCCAAGAGATATTTTACAATATCGAAGAGTTCAAAGCTATCATCAACCACCCCAACCACCAACGTTATTTTGGAAGTCAATTTTACTCCGCCAACAAACTGAGCCGCGTTCCCAAAGGGTACCCATCCGACTGGCCCGATGCCGACTTGTTGAAATACAAAGACTATACCACTATGTACGCCATGCCCGAAAAATATGTACTATCTGACCAATTGTTAGACCGCACGGTAGAAGTATTTGCCGCCAGCGTACCGCTGAATAAATTCATACAAAAAGCTATGTATGAACTGCTATAAACGTCAACACCTCATAAATTACAAAAAAAAACGTATTTTTGCAAACCGAGTTACCGAGTATCGTTACAACAACTAATCTCAAATAACATAAATTATGACTGAAAAACTAAAAACACTGCGCGACAGCGCAGGTATGCGTTGGACAGCCCTTCTGCTTTTAGCATTGGCTATGTTCTGCTCATACATCTTTATGGACATCCTGTCGCCTATCAAAGATTTGATGATGCTCCCAACCGATCAGGGCGGACGCGGATGGGACTCCACCGCCTTTGGAACTATGCAAGGTGCTGAGACATTTCTCAACGTCTTTGTATTCTTCCTCATCTTTGCGGGTATTATCCTCGACAAGATGGGCGTACGCTTTACCGCAGTCCTCTCGGGCGTGGTGATGCTTTTTGGTGCTGGCATCGAATACTATGCCATATCTGATGCCTTTATCGGCAGCAGCTTGGAAGCATGGTTCACCACGCACCTCAACTACATCCCTGGTTTCGACGAATTGGGTGTATCGCCATTCTATGAAGGCATGCCCGCCTCAGCCAAACTGGCTGCTATCGGCTTCATGTTTTTTGGATGCGGCACCGAGATGGGCGGCATCACCGTAAGCCGTGGAATCGTGAAATGGTTCAAGGGTCGCGAGACAGCATTGGCAATGGGTTCAGAGATGGCATTGGCACGCTTGGGCGTGGCCACCTGCATGATCTTCTCACCATTCTTCGCAAAACTTGGCGGACAAGTAGATGTTAGCAAGAGCGTGGCATTCGGTGTGGTGCTGCTTTGCATCGCACTGATTATGTTCGTCGTATATTTCTTTATGGATAAAAAACTCGATGCGCAAACAGGCGAGGCAGAAGAGGCCGACGAGCCGTTCAAAGTCAGCGACATCGGCAAAATCCTCTCCAGTCTTGGATTCTGGCTTGTTGCCTTGCTGTGCGTACTTTATTACAGCGCAATCTTCCCATTCCAGAAATATGCGGTCAATATGTTGCAGTGCAACCTGACGCTTACCCCTGGCACAGGATTCTGGGCCGGCAACACCGTTACCATCATTCAATACATCATCATGCTGGTCGTAGCTGCTGGCGCATTTGCGAGCAACTTCTCAAAGCAGAAGGCTAAGAAATGGGGGTTGATGGGACTCGCTATCGTAGCGTTGATTGTATATTGCTGGATGGGCTACATGCGTGGTACTGCTGAGACTATATTTGCCGTATTCCCACTGATGGCAGTGGCCATCACACCTATTCTGGGCAACATGGTTGACCACAAAGGCAAAGCCGCCTCTATGCTGATGATTGGCTCATTGCTGCTCATCCTCTGCCATTTGACATTCGCATTCGTATTGCCTATGTTCAAAGGCAATGCCGTGGGCGGTGTTATCGTAGCATACGTTACCATCCTTGTATTGGGAGCCTCGTTCTCGCTGGTACCAGCCGCCTTGTGGCCCTCAGTGCCAAAATTGGTGGACGAGAAAATTATCGGTTCAGCCTATGCTTTGATATTCTGGATTCAGAACATCGGATTGTGGCTCTTCCCACTGCTCATCGGCAAGGTGCTCGACAACACCAATCCCGAACTCGTAGCAGCCGTCAAAGATGGCACTATGACCGCAGCCGAAGCCTCTGTCAGTTACGACTACACCTGGCCGTTGATTATGTTGGCTGCTCTTGGCGTAGCTGCACTCATCATCGGTCTCATCCTCAAATTTGTAGATGCCAAAAAGCATCTCGGACTTGAGGAACCCAATATCAAGCCTGAAGCATAAATAGGCAAAGCTAATCAAGTATAAAAATAAAACTGGTAGCCTTATGGGCTGCCAGTTTTATTTTTTTGTCCCATTTTGGGATTTTTTTTCTTACCTTTGCATATCACATATTTTCACAATTAAATATCACAAAACGGTTGCGCCCGACACAAATTATAGATTATTGTTGTCCGATAAAACGGACTGAAAGCCCAATGACCTTCATAGCCCAATGGCAAGCGAAGCG
Source organism: Candidatus Colimorpha onthohippi (assembly GCA_018064565.1). Classification (GTDB taxonomy): domain Bacteria; phylum Bacteroidota; class Bacteroidia; order Bacteroidales; family P3; genus Colimorpha; species Colimorpha onthohippi. The sequence continues at coordinate 1,727 of JAGHVA010000025.1, read as the reverse complement.
ACGCCTTGGGTAATGCGGATAGTTTGTGTACATCCGCCCTGTAAGGGCAAAAGTATTGGTGTTCAATGTATTTGATGAACTTTTGCCCTTGCAGGTAGGGTGTTCAAAATAGGCATTCAGCACGAGTTGTTTATTTAGGCTGTTTTCATCGTTCTGATGCGTTTTGCGACAAGATTCTCCAAAAGATTTTCATTTTTCCAGAGATTGATATCTTTGATTTTTGTTCTGCATAATCGTTTTTTGATATTATAGTTTTCTGAGACGTAATCACCATTAAAAGCCAGTATCACTGGTAGGTGTAGTGCCAATGCAGTAACTCCATTCAGTTTGTTGGGCGACTGTTTGTATTTGAATGTACCAAAAAAGGACTCAATGATGTCAGAAGAGTTGTTAATGACTTTGTCGTCTTTCAACAAAAGTTCCTCTTTAGAAAGGTAGGCGAGTATTTCTTGTCCAACTTTTCTCATTCGGTTATTCCCACACATGATAGATGTAATTACATGTCTTTTGCATATTGATATGGATTTCTTGCTTAGCCCATGATACTTCATTTCCGTTTCAATGAATTGGATGCAGGATACCATTTCCTTTATCTCATTTATGAAAGACGCATACTGAGGAATGTACGAAAACACTTTGCGTTCATACTCGCTGAATTTGGGAAACAACTGCAACATCTTATCTGCCCAGTCAATGCTAAAGGAAATGTTCATGAACCTAGCTTTTGTTCGCTGTGAAGGTGGTTGAAGATATGCGACTTCTTTCATGCAGAATTGCTTCATGCCTATTGCCATCTTTTTGTAAAACTCTACAAACTCAACATCGTTCTTATATGTGCGTTCCATGTACATAGCAAGGGTGTGGCTGATGTCGCGATGCCATGTATAACCTGATATTTCAACACCCTTGTGCATTGTACTACCATTATCAGTAATCACATACTCGGGGGATTTCTTGACAGTTTCCACATCGGCCTTCAACACCTCGCTCACGGTTTTCGCATTCCAACTTGACTTTACATGGAGCCCGATAACCTTTACATCTTCGGGACGAAGGGGGCGTCCTTGATGTTCTGCTGGAACAGCTAGTACGGGAAGCAACTTCTCACTGCCAATCATCATACACTCATCAAGTATTGCCGCATAGTCAATGCCTTTTAAGACATCAGGCGTGTGTTTAATCTCGTCAAGACCACACTTACGTACCCAATTGTCGATAGTGTTGTATGAAGGTACGTGGTCTATGAGTCCAAATGTCAATCTTTTGATTTTTTCAACAACCGTGACAATATCTCGAGAGCTGCAATTTGTTTCGCATCTAAGCGTGATGACGAGCCTGACGACGAATTCCGAGAATTGGTGTCCTGGGATAATTTTGTAAAACTCTGGAGATCGTAGTCCGTAACTTGGACTATCGTTTTTTTTTATCCGACTCAATCTGTGCATTCTTCGCTTCAAGGGAAGCAATCTTATCATCTCTGCGCTTCAATTGAGCCTTAATGTTTTTGAGACTGCTCTTGAGCTGTCTGATTTCTTCATCTTTTGTCATAATAAGTGCTAATTTTTGTATCGATGTATTATCATGCAAAGATACTAAAAATTAGTGATTTACGCAAGTTTTCAAAGAGTTTTTTTTAGGCAACGATATACTTGTTGGCACATAATACCTTGAAACAACAAAACGAAAAATGCTTGTTGAATTTTCAAAACCGAACTATTTATATATAT
>JAGHVA010000204.1 GCA_018064565.1 Candidatus Colimorpha onthohippi | reverse complement strand
CCATAGCAGCATCTATATCATTCTCAGAACCATATTTATATGTATCAAAACCATGATTGGGCAAGTCTTGATACTCCTGTCCTGTATAACCAAAAAAACCTCGTGTATCAAACGAACCTTTTGTGGTGGCATACTTGGCAACAAGCAAAAAATCAAGTTGCGCTCCTAACCCCACAAACAACAAGCTTTTCTTGTTCAACCGCATACGATAATAACCTTGTATAGGGATTGCTATAACCGAAAAGGTCTGAACCTCATTCCAATCGTTATAGTAAGTCTTGCTTTCGTACTCTAACTTATTGTCTGGATGAATCACTCCCCCAACCGACTCTACGTCGCTGATATTAAACGAGCTCTGATACGACGAATATTTCAACGAGACCGCATAGCCGTAATGCTCGTCAATAAAATGCTGATACTCTCCTTGAAACAAAAATCCAGCACCGACCTTTGTAGTACCCATCGATGTATTAAGCGATGCACTATGCAATCCGCCTCCCATATAAAAACTATAATAATTAGAAGGCATGGACGCATACTGAGCCCTTACTCCAACCGACAGTACCGCGACCAATAATATAAAAATTATCCTATACATTACCGTTCAAATAATACACGATATAATGGTTTCCAACCGTCGTTTTCATTATCGTTTGACAAACCTCTTGGGATGTCCATCTAACAATATCATGTAGTTGCCGCTGGGCAACGACGACACAGGCATCTGATAGCGATGACCTACAAATGAAGCCGACCGAATCTGATTTCCGTAACTATCTAACAACAAAACCTCATGCCTATCTATACTTTCCACATCATACTCTACTGTAACATAATCTGATGCCGGATTTGGAAACACACTGATTGCGTAATTATGATTACTCGTTTCTATCGAGAAACTGGATTGAGGACAAACCCTGACTTGCCTGTTGTTAACCCAACCTACCAACGAATAGGTATGTCCGTACAGCACACCAGACTCTTGAAAATAAGGCAACGTAGCACCCTGTATGGGCTCTCCATCACGATACCATTGGTATGTCTCTAATTCCAATCTTGCCCTATCTACCGATATCACATCGGTGAACACCGCCTTCAACGCGCGCCGCGATTCGTTAACCAAAAACTCAACAGGGATTTTGGCACTCACGCTGTCTAACTCATTACGAAACTGAAGATACAACCTATACACACCTCCTTGACAACCATCTGGAATCCTAAACCCAAACATTCCGCTTACCGACCAATCGGTACAACTACGCCACAAACTATCTTGTACAAAACCTTCTGATACGGCATTATCACTAAATATCACCTTATAGTATGTCGGATTTGACCCTGGCAGAAGACTATACGACACCTCTGCATAGTCATTCTCACAATAACCTTGATCGTCAACACTTATCCCCCCTGTACTTGACTGCTTGTCTATCTCCAGTTTATTCAAGATTGCTCCGTTGTCAGCAATTACACTATCCCGGGTATATGTGTAGTTCACAATTCCCTGACCTTTGATGCTATACAACACCGTAATTGTTTTATTGCCTCCAACCGTTGGATCAGAGAAAAACGCCTTAACTTCCAACGACAAATCATCTGCCTGACACACACCAACAAGCGATGGAGTCGAAATCAACTTTGCCACGTTGTTGCCATCTACCATCTTGATTCCACTTACTCGCACATCGACTACCGACAATTTTTTGGGTTTGATAACAAACGGATGTCGGCTGTTGATCGACAACCTATAATTCGTATCTGCCGCTATCGCCAAAAGTGTATATTCCTTAGCCTGCGAAAAGACAGACTTACCACTTACATAATCAAACACTTCGGCACTAATCGTATCACCAAAATCGTTGATATAATAGGCTTTCGGAGCATGATTCAATCCATCATACACGATAGTATCTACACCTTGCCACATTACCGAATACTCTTTGCGATTATATACCGCCACCGACACCACATCACTCATCGGCATTGTATCGGGTAGCGTTGGACTCCACTGTACAAACTCATGTCCCTCCACAACTGGCTCAACCACCTCAACCATCGGATCGTCCATTCGAATCAACGTGTCTGTCACGGTATCTCCCGATGGCAACATCAGGATAAGCCTATAACTATTCCGCTCAAATATAGTGACAAATGCGGTATCCGACGAGAGGACAACCATCTTGGGGTTCTCGGTTGACCCGTCGCTCCACGACACAAAATGCCAACCTGGGTCTGGCTCAGCGGTTGCTGTCAACAACGTCCCAACAGCATAACTGCCAGTATCCACTCCCGTTACAACACCACCTTCAGCCGAATCTACTTCTACAAAATACTGCATAGGGTCAACCACAGCTCGAACAGGAATACCAATATCGGCCAACTGCGTAAAAAACGAAGATACTGACACATAGACTGGTGCATTATTCACAGTATCGAACGTCGATGTCCAATAATAGAGTTTATCGCCATCCCTATTTGCTACCTCAGCTCCTTGTATCGTCATATAGCCCGACACAGGGATAAAGATGCTGCGATTGGAATGGACCTTGCTTTGAAAACGGTAGCCTGGCACATGCAACCCGCTTAACGAAACCACCTCGTCCTCAAAAACGTTGGTATTGTCTATCAGTTCTTGCCACTGTTCCTTGGTTGGAATATGCCAATTCCCGCCCAAATAAAAATATGCCACATCTAACGAGTCTGGCCAATTGGTCATACAATTGCTTCCATCATGATTTGATAAATCAAACGGAGCAAGACCACCCCAAGTGAAATAGGATCCGCTTTGCCATTCAATCGAGGTACCGATATTTGCGGTCGCCCATCTGCGGTGAGACGGGAGATCCAAGTCAACGGCATCCATCTCAAAATCCGAAGCATAACGCCACACCAATACGCTATCACCCACACTAACTGGAACCAGATAAGCGTCCATCAGCGAATACATACACCCCACACCAGTAGTGCCAGCATCACACCTGCCTATCACCGAACCTATGCTCGGCAACAACGGGACGCCATTACCATCCTTGATATTCAACGCAATATCACCACCAATTGCACCCGAGACGCTCAATAATTTACCTTGCTGCAACGATATCGTACCTAATATAGTGGTCTGACTCCCCATATTCAGTTCACCCTGCACATATATAGCCTCTCCGTCCAAAAAATCAACCCTGCTATTGATTACAACCGATCGCAATGTCAACAACCCATTGTCGGTCACAGTAATCAAAGGAATTCCCGAATAATCACGATACAAGGTGTCGTTGTTCAACGATTGTATCGTAACATGGGTTTTGACTTGCACTGGTTCTTTGCACAACAACGAACCGTTTATCAAAATTACGTCGCCCGAATCTGCTTCAAACAAAGCAGCCTTGAGCATCTCGAACGTACTAACTACACGAATCTCCGACGCATGCGCAGGCAATACTCCACAAACAAGAAAGGCTAACACAACCAATCCATTTACCCAAAAGCGATGAAACTTGTGTATATTCATTTCAGTATTTGTTATCGACCAATATATATACACACCACTAATCTCAATATGCACGCTACTCGCAACCTAACGAGTATCGCCATATTAAGACAACTTCACTACACACCAAAAAGCATGCAAAGTTACGAAAAAAAAATGAAAGCACAAAAAAGAGTCTTTCTCGCACACTACCGAAAACGTTTTGTCGATTGAAGATAGCCACCGCAATATTCAAATGTCTGGAGGTCTTCGAATATCACAAAACGTTAGGCTGTTAAGGAAGTCTTTTTTAGGATAAGGCACTTACCAACCTAAATCTACAACTGCGAACGCAGATGTTCTATCCGCTCCTGAATCAGCCTTTTAGGAAGTCTTCCATTTGATTGAAGAAGTCGTTCAAGTGCGCTAATCATATCTGCAGGTTCAAGGATTCCGTCTCCTATAATCATGTCCGTCAGGAATAGAATGCCAGAGACTGTTACATTTTCCAATGTAGCCTTTTCTCTGAGCGTTTTGTCACCAGTCAGCAACCTGCAATGATTATCCTGTGCATACACCATTACCGAAATGTCTTCAGGCGACAGATTACACTTGCCACCGTAGAAGCTGACCTTCTCGAAGACCGTGGCAAGTTGTTCGCCTGAAAGAGAACAAACCTTGAGAATCCCCTCTGATACAAGTTTGTTGACTGCCGAGAGTTGTTCTTCAACCTCAATCTCCTCAATAATCAAGTCAAGAGTCCTGAAGTCAAGTTCCAGTTGCTTGCAACATCCAAGAAGTCCTGCGTTGTAGAGATCAATCAAAATATTTGTGTCATTGACTACAATCTCCATACTTCTACATCAAATTCAAGTTGTTACGGACTTCATTTACAGAAACATCCAAAATAGCAGCAGCTTTGGACGTACTGATAACCTCGCTGGCCAAAGCACGATACACCAAGCGCTCAAAACGATTGGTATGCTCCATGGGATAATGACTTGCATCTACTGCTTCCTTGAATGCTGGAAGTGCATTCTTTTTTTTGTAGTAAGATGTGTATCTGTTGTTTGTGATGATATTGAGTTGTGCAGCCTTTGCCATCAATGCGTCAACAGAAATGCCGTACTCGCACTGTATCGCCTGAAGTTCAACAAGAGAAATGTCGTGACGCGATGCACCGAGCAGATTCTTGAACTTGTCTGAAGGAATGAGAACTTCATTAGCAAAGATATTGCACATCTTTTCTTTGTCAACACCTTCTGCGCAATGCATCAGTAAGTGACCGAGTTCATGGAAGATCGTGATACGCTTGCGCTCAGAGGTCATGTTCCGGTTAATAACAATTACAGGGATAGTGCCAGCAGTATTACAAGTACCAGAGAACTTCTCATCATGATCAATCTCGATAATCTTTACTCCACATGACTCCAGCAGTTCAACAGCGGAGACAATGGCATCATAACCGATGTTCAGGTCTTCGCGAAGTTTGCGTGCAAGCAATTTGGCTTCATCCTCACCTTCAACAAGAATGTTGCTGTAGTCGAGAGTGAATGAGGTGGTATTACCAAGAATACCCTCAATCTCAAGATACTTTTCAATCTCGGCACAAACCATGAACTTGATGGATTCCAACTTCTTTACACCTATACTTGCGCTCTTTCTGAATTCAAACTTTGAGGTGTCGATAGCAACTGTGAAAGGACGGAAGAAGTAATCGAGCTTCATGCCCAAAGCCTTGGACAGAAGAATCAATGCAGAACTGGAAGGCATCATTAGACCCTTCTCATACTTTTCTATAGCCGTAGGCGACACCTGCCCCTCCAGCTTATTACTCAATTCTCGTTGTGACAGACAACGAATCTTCCTGGCATTTACCAGTCTTTGTGCAAATGCATTTCCCATAATTCACGTGTTTTTTAGTGTGCAAAATTACTAATAATTCCCGAAATTGCACACCATTGACACAAAGAATTATAGATTTTTATGAAAAACACAAAAAAGAGTCTTTCTCGCACACTACCGAAAACGTTTTGTCAACTAAAGATAGCCACTGCAATATCCTATTGTCAGGAGGCCTTCGAATTATCACAAAACGTAAGGATGTTAAGCAATTATTTATGCTTGCAATTTTTCGTTATTGCTGTCTAAAAAACAGGCTGAAAGCCCAAGGCGGTGCCACGCTTGCCTTGGTTAATGCGGGTGGTTGTGGAGATTCGCCCAGAAAGAACAAAAGTACTAATGCAATGTGTATTAAGCCACTTTTGCCCTTTCAGGGCGTTGTTAATCAACACCGATTCAACACCCAGGGTGCCGCTTCGCTCTACCCTGGGCTATGAAATGTAAGCCTTTCAGGCTATTTATCAGACCAAGCCCTATTTCTCAGATGAGGGGTTGGTGTCTTAGTACTTCGGTGGGCGGCGGGGGGGGGCGCGCAAGGGGTAGGTTAATGATGGGGAAAGTGTACAGTTTTGGT
>JAGHVA010000021.1 GCA_018064565.1 Candidatus Colimorpha onthohippi | reverse complement strand
ATCAGACAGAGCAGCCTATCGTCGCTGAGCTTATAGCAAAGTTTCGAGCAGGAGACGCAGAGGCTAAAAAGAATCTCCCTGCTATCAACTTTATGGGAGTTAGCACCACGGGCAAGCGCCGCTCCGAGTTTATGCAACCCACGGGTTTGGTAATGATCGACATCGACCACTGCGATAATCCGCGCGAGGCATTCAACAAAGTATCTGAGGCATTGTTTCAGCACATGCGTATATTGAAACAGGCAGAAACAAACCCCGAGCCGTGTCTCCTCGAACCGCTGCTGCTGCTGCTTGCCTACGTTACACCCAGCGGCAAGGGACTGCGCCTTGTGTTCCGCAACATCAACCGCCCGTCAGTATCTGATAATATCAAGCAGATTTCGACGTGGCTTGGGCTTGGCGAACTGGGCGACGTTGATGAGTGCTGCAAAGACCTGACGCGAATTTCGTTTCTCTGTCAGCGCGCCGACCTGCTTTTTATCTGCGATGAGCTTTTTGTGGATTGCCCCGTATATATTACGGCATCCTCGCCCGAAGAGGCAGCACAGGCGGTTAATACTGACAGACGCGAGTCAGCTCAGAAGGTGATCTTTCAGCAGGAAGAGTTTGAAGAGGTGGCCGACCTCAGATATAATGGTTTCCTAATAAAGGACATAATCGACAAATATCTAGCCAAATCTTGGGATAATGAAAGCCACACCCCACCCGAGGGCAAGCGCCACATGTTCTACAATCAGATGGTGCGCGATTTCCGTAATCTAGTTGACAACAATCCCCGTACGCTTGCCTTGATTCTCCCGACCTTTGGCCGTCCGATGGATGAGTGCTACAGCCAGTGCAAGAGCATCACCCGACAAAACTCAACGTCGATGCTGCCCAAACAGTTTTACTTCTTCCTGCGCGATAACGGCTATTATATAAAGGAAAGCGAGCGCAAGCCTGTAAGCAGCGCACTGACCGATGATAAGGACCCATTCGCGGAATTAAATGAACTGATTGACGCAATGCCGAAACTGCCTCCTGTATTTCGTGAATTTGTCAATGCTGCGCCCCGAAATTTCAAAATCCCGACGATAATGGGCTTGCTCCCCGTGATGGGAACACTCTCGAGCTACCTCAGCGCCGAGTATATGGATGGCGAGTTGATGACCACCTCTTTTATTTCGATCATCTACGCCCCAGCCTCACACGGCAAGTCATTCATCCGCAAGTTTTGGCCAGCGCTCACAGCTGACATGAAAAACCGCGACTTGATTTCAGCCGCTAAGGAGCAGATGTACTCAGACCTCATCAACCGCAAGGGCAGCAATGACAAAGCCCCCGCCGACCCTCACGTCACCTGCCGTATAATGCCCGCCATCAACTCGCTCCCCGAAGTGCTCCAAAAAATGCGTAATAACGGAGGCTACCACATGCTTACCCTCTGCGAAGAAATGGACACTTGGAATAAGGGCAGCAAGTCGCAAGGTGGAGATAAAAATGACCTCTATCGTATTGCTTGGGATAATGGCGAGTACGGACAGGCTTTTAAGTCAACGGGCACATTCAAGGGAATTGTCAATTTGTACTGGAACGTGCTGATTACAGGTACTCCGAAGTCAGTCAAGCGATATTTTAAGGACGTGGAAAATGGCTTAATTACCCGATGCTCGTTCTCCGATTTGGGAGACCAGGCTTTCGCAAAATACGTCCCGTGGAAGAAACTGAGCAAGCGAGACCAAGAGATCATCCAGCGCTTTATGGCAAGATGTGACAGCAACACCTACACGGAGCCTCTGACGTTCGACATGAATAAAATCTATGATGTCACGAGTGAGGATTTCGATAAGACTGTCCCTTGGCAATTCCAATTCCGTCAGCGTCAGCAAGTCGATGTAGAGTGGATTTTCCCTACGCTCTGCGAATGGCTCGATAAACAAGCTAAGAAAGCGGAAGATGGCTATGACAATGCGCGCGACACGTTCCGTCGCCGCGTGGCTGTCCGAGGTTTCCGTTTGGCGCTCCTCTGTCACGCCCTCTGGTCTAACATTGGCAAGCCCGAGAAGAAGATTATCGAGGATTTCGTAAAGTGGTATCTCGACGTTGACATGTATCAGATATTGAAGCTTTTCGGCAAGGAGTACAACGATGTGATGGCAGAGAACAGCGTCGAGTCATACGAGTGGTCATCGCTCTATGAGCAGTTGGGTGATGAGTTTGAAATGACCGACCTTATTACCCTCGTCCGTAAAATGGATGTCAAGACACCTCCACGTATCATCATCCACACTTGGCGCAAGAATAAGCGCCTACAGCAAGGTAAGGTAAACGAAAAATATATCAAAATCAAAAAGTAACTAACTATGATTATTAAAGCACAATTCAAAGAGGTGGTCAGCGTTCGACCATTCAACACTCAGCAGGGCGCAACTAAGTATTCAGCCCAGTATGTCATCGAGTCTCAGTATTCACGCCGCGACGGCTCACAGGGTAGCAATCAGTTTGTCGTCGAAGTGATCTATGACCAGCAGCCACAGCTCCAGTTGGGCGCTTGCACCGACACTAATACGTACGAGTTCGAACTTTACTTCCGCGTGAACGCAAGCAAGACCAATCCGACAATGAAATTTCAGCACATCACCTGCACTAAGGTAACACAAGTGATATTATGATAATTGCAATCAATCGTACACACGGCAACCGCCTTTACACCGTGGGGACGATGACTGTACCCGGCACGGAGTTCAGATGTAAAACTCTGGAGCTCCGAGCCCCCGAGCACAGCACCGCCGTCAACAAGGGCAAGCGCCATGCCGTTCCATGCGGCGATTATAAGTGCTACACCATCTGCACTAACCTTATGATTATGACCCCACGCACGGGGCGTATCAGAGGACATGGCCGCGCCATCCTTGTAGATATTGAGCGCTACAAAGACCTCTCACAGGGTCAAATATCAATCTGTTCGTCTGTAGATGATAATGGCCGTGCCACTATCATACCGCAGATAGCAGAGGCGCTCTCAGCGCTCATCCACGAGGGTCGTAACAACGAAGGGCGCGATTTCGAGATTTTTCTGTCGATAACCGAAGATATTAACTTCAGCTATGACCCCGACGTCAGCGAGCTTGCCGACACGTGGGATGGCTCAATGGATTTCACCGAAGATGAATAACCACATTTATCTAAAGCGCGACGGAGAGTATATCGATTTCAGCAGCGACTACCGCTTTAGCTATGCGCTGATTCTTGCGATTTGGGAAAAGTTCCCTCGTGGGTACGTCAACGTCCAATTACTACTGATGGATCGCTGCGGTTTTCACGGCAAGACACTAAGGATCGTTCTCGACCATTTCAGTAAAGCCAATAGCGAGGATTATAAGATGCTATTCGCCAATGCTAACGACTCTTATCTCTTCAAAGTGGATTGGCATAACCCTGACCACATAAGGCCGTTTTGCGTGATGCTGCAAAACCTCTGTCACGCCACATCTCACTATTTCGTGCAGCTATCAGACCTAAAAGCTGCTTATCAGGATTTCAAAAATTATTATCTGTTATGAAAATTGACAAAAACTATATGCACGCAGTCAAGGCGGCTCTTTGGCTCGTCGCTGCTTGTTTCACCCCCAATGTTCCGCGTATCGCCGCCGTTGTCTCTTTCCTCGTGTGCTTCGCCATCGCTCTTTGGCACGCCCTCGTTTTCATCAATAAAAACTAAAGCTATGCCTAAAGATAGACTTGACATAATGATCGACATCGAGACGTTAGGCAATGACCGCAGCAAAGGTATGGCCTTTTCGGTAGCCTACGCCCCGTTCACATTATCGGCTGTAGAGGGCGAGCCGTGGAATGCGCCCGTTAGAGGCATTCGCGCCAATCAAATCTACATTGAGGTTAATTCATCAGTAGAGTATGGCCGCCGCTGGGATCAAACCACAATAGAGTGGTGGAAAGCTCAACCAAGCTACAACGAGGTTGTAAAAG
>JAGHVA010000093.1 GCA_018064565.1 Candidatus Colimorpha onthohippi | reverse complement strand
GAGGGGGGTTGGGGGCTGGATGGGAGGTGTGGGGAGGTGAGAAGGGGGGCTGTAGCAATAGATAGTTACACTCTGGTTGTCTTCAAAATAAAATTCTGCTTACTGCGCTGTTGGTACTGCGCTATTGTTCAACGCCTCCAAAAGCCAATCCCTCATGTGAACTGGATTGCGGTCGTATTTGTAATTTGATTGGGTTAGGGATTTTCCATCTGCATCTGTAACAACATAATATGGCTGCGCATTCATGTTGTATTGTGTGGTTTGAATGTAAAGATTGCGCCGGCCCAACGTCTTGATAGTGCGCCCCTTATTGTCAACCACCCATTCAGATTGAGGCAGTTGAATGCTGTTTTCGTCAACATAAAGCGCACATATCACAAAACGCGTTTTCAGCAGGTTCGCCACAGCCGAGTCTGCCCATACATAATGCTCCATCTCTCGGCAGTTGGCACATGTCTTGCCAGTAAAATCGATAAAGATAGGCTTACCCGTACGACGTGCCTCCGCTTGAGCCTCCTGAAGATCGAAGAAACCCGAAAAGCCATCAGGGAGAGAGAGTTGATCTGCATATTTCGCACTGGATTCTTGTGGAGAGCTAATAGGAGCAGCCTGACTGCTGGCCGACATGGAGATTTTGAAATCTTGCGTCTCCATAGGCGGGATAAAGCCTGAAATGGCCTTGAGCGGAGCCCCCCATAAGCCAGGCAACATATAAACGACAAAAGCAAAAGTGAGTATCGCTACAAATAGGCGAACCACACCAACCTCCTTTGTCATAGGCGTCTTCTTTAGATGCAACCAGCCCAATAGGTAACAACCTAACAAAGCGAATATCACAATCCATAGCGCCAAATAGACTTCCCTATCCAGCAAATGCCAACCACAATAAAGGTCTGCCATCGAGAGAAATTTCAAACCAAAAGCTAACTCAAGAAATGCAAATGTAACCTTCACCGTTGAGAGCCATGATCCTGACTTGAGATTTTTAAGTACCGTTGGGAACAACGCCAACACAGTGAATGGCAATGCAAAACCGACACCAAAGCCCAACATCGTAACCAGCGACACCCATGCGTTGGTTATACTGGTAGCCAAACCCACCAATGCAGCACCGAGGATTGGGCCCGTGCAACTGAAAGAGACCAAAACGGTGGTAAGTGCCATAAAGAAAGGCGCAAAAAAGCCACCTTTGTCGGCTTGTGCATCGCTACGCGTAGCCCATCGCGAGGGCAAATGCAACTCAAAGAGTCCGAAAAACGACAATGAAAAAACCAAAAACACGACAAAGAAAATCATGTTTGGAATCCAGTGTGTGCCTAAAAAATACAACGATTCAGACCCGAAACAGAGCGTAAGTAATGCGCCCAACACTGTAAAGATAAACACTATCGACCCACCAAAAAACCATGCCTGACGACGACGGCCACCATGTATAAAGAAATTGACCGTCATGGGTACCATCGGGAATACACACGGCGTCAGCATCGTAATCAGTCCTCCTAACAATGCTATCAAAAATGCCTTCCACAACGACTGGCTCTCATTGGTACCTGTGGTTGAATCATCTTTTTTATCGATGGTGTCGGACACCCCCTGAAGCGATGATTGAGCCGTAGAGTCGTCCGCTATTGCAGTAGATAGGCGAACCAAGACTGCAGAATCTTGCTGATCCTCAAAAGCAGGAACCGAGAATGAAAACGGCATATCGTCGGGAGGGATACACGACCCGTCGTTGCACAACTGATACGACATAGTACCTCTAACCTGGAAAGCAGCCTCGGTATTGCACCTTATCTTTTGGCGAAACAGCACCTTGCCTTGAAATGAACGTACTGTGCACTTAAACAACTCGTCGTACGCCTCATGCGGTTTAGCCTCAAGAATAGCTCCCAGAATATCAAAAGCCTTGTCGTTGTTAAAATGGAATTCTGTCGGCAGCGGACCGCCTGTATCGGTCTTGGTTGAATAGATATGCCACCCCTGCTGCAACGTTGCCTCAAAAAACAACATTGCCTCGTTGGAGCTGCTACGCTGGACACGATACTTCCACTCCACAGGGTTGACTGGTTGCGCCGACATAGGTAAAACCAAACAGGCTAACAAGGCGACAAAGACAAGACGGACAAATCTGGCCATAGCATCAAATGCTTATTTAAGTTGGTAAAATCAATATATATACTTTTATCATTTGAGATTAAACGACAGCGTTTTCTCGCCCTGAGGTAGTTTTACTTTGAGTGTGTAATTTTTGCGAGCCATACGGGTGATATTGATATGTGCCCCTTTTTTGTAGTGCGGCAGATGGCGAACCACCTCGCCATCTGCATCAAGAAACGACACCTCTGCCTCAGCGGCACTGAACTGCAGTTCGACATAGCCATCGTCAAGATGTGGGATAATCTGTACCTTGTCGGATGCTGCGGCAGCTTCCGCATCGGCAACAGCACTCGATGGTTCTTTGGCCTTGGGAGGTGCCGCCTTGGGCATTTTATAGCCCGACAGCGTTGCCATGCCATACAAATCATATCCTACATAGACGGTGTTTTTGCTATCCACAGCCAAAGCGGTAACGGTACCCCTCGGCAGGTGGTTTTTGCCTGGGGTAAAATTATCCCAATGGCCGTTGCGGTCAAACACCGACACACCGCCATCGGAGGCTATCCACAACAAGCCGTTGGCATCCAACGCCAAGGCATTGATCTGATCGCCCGGCAAAGGGCTATTGCTACTATTATAGGTAGTCCAGACCTCGCCATCAAAACTGCACAAGCCACCCAAAGTGCCAACCCATTTCACATCATTCTCGTCGATCACGATAGCAGGTGTAATCTTGTCGGCGATGGCACAGTTGTCGGGAGTATAAGAAATCCATCTGCGTCCGTTGAACATACCCAAGCCGCCGTTAGTGCCCACCCACTGACGATTATGCTTATCTACAGCTGCACACAATATGAAATCGCTTGGCAGACCAGAGTCCTTAGGCGTAATCAGATCCCAGCTGTTATCGTCAAACCGAACCAACCCTACCAAGGTAACACCAATCCATTTCACGTTGTTGTTATCAATAGCTATGTCGCCTATAAATTTCATACCCAACCGTCGGGTCTCTTGTGCGTGCTCCTCCCATTGATAGCCGTCAAACTTGATAACACCGAAGTCGTCGGTACCTATCCACAAATTGTCGTTGTTATCCACAGTAAGGCAATTGACCGATTGGTTTTTGAGTTTCTCGTTAAACATAGCATAGTCTGCCCAAGTGCGGTTGCGCAACCTACTCAAGCCGACATTGGTACCCACCCACACATTATTTTGACCATCCACAGCTATAGCCAGGATAGTATTGCCTCCTATGTCGGAGTTTTCGGTATTATATAGGCGCCACACCCATTCCTGAGCTTGCAAGCCATCGAATAACATCAAACAGAACGAGAGAAAAACTAATATACGTTTCATATTACAAATGTTATGTGTTAGTAGGGGCAGTCATGCCTACCACGAGCCTACTCGAGGTGGCAGACCATCAAGTTTTGTGTTTCTGTTTTTTTGCCGCAGGAAACAATATGTTGTTCAATATCAATCGGTATCCTGGCGAATTGGGATACAAGTTAAGGTCGGTGGGCGGGTCGCCGACATAATGGCTATAATCTTCAGGGTCATGACCACCGAGAAAGGTCCACGTACCTTTGCCAAAATCGCCATGCAGATAGCGGACTTCGCCCAGTTCTTTGTTTTCTGCCAAGATTACAGCGCTCGACTTCACCGTCTCGCGGCGGAACGCTGTAGTCTGACCCATAAAACCATGGATGATGCGCGTGTGGTTCTGCGTAAGCATCGTGGGAATCCAATCCCATTTGGCAGAGAACTCAAAAAGGGTAAAGAAATCGTTGTTCTGCGACACCTTGCGCATACGCGCACGCGAGTCGATATCGATAGTAGAGACCTCATATTCGGCTGGGTTGGTGCTGATACGGAAATTTTTGAAAGCAAACGTGTTTTCAAAATCCAGTTGCTCCTGAGCATCGGGCTGCATCGGGTCGCCGTCAAACATCACATCACAGATATCCACATGCTGAGCCGCCAAGGCAATATCGTAACTATCAGGAGCAGAGCACATAGCAAACAGAAATCCGCCACCTGCTACAAACTCACGAATTTTGAGTACCACACCCAATTTGAGGTCCGACACCTTGGCATACCCCAACTGCTTAGCCGCAGCCTCCTGCTGCCTGACGTCCTCTATATACCATGGCTGATTGCGGTAAGAACCCCAAAATTTGCCATATTGCCCCGTAAAATCCTCATGGTGCAAATGCAACCAATCGTACGAAGGAAGCACACCTTTGATTACTTCTTCATCATAAATCACATCATACGGAATCTCCGCGTATGTGAGCACAAGCGTAACAGCATCGTCCCAAGGCAATTTATTTTTAGGCGAATAGACAGCTATCTTAGGCACTTTTTGCAGTTTCACAGCATCCATATTCACATCTTGCTGAGCGATATACGACAGGATTTCGGTTGATTGACCATCGGCAATAACCTCGCTGTTTACACCACGCAACTTACACTCACGCTCTATAGCATCGGCATACTTCATCATAAACGAACCGCCTCGATAGTTGAGCAGCCATGTAACCTCCACCTCCCGCTGCAAAGCCCAATAAGCCACACCATAGGCTTTGAGATGGTTGTGTTGCGCCTCATCCATAGGGATTAGGATATAGGCAGCCTGCAAGGGGAATATCAGCAGAAAAACAACCGTGAAGATTATGACAATTTTTCGCATAACTTATACACTACTACAATAATAACGTACTAATAGCTCAAAATCATATATAAGCCATCATTTTCCAGAGATCAACGCCGTCAGCTTTTCGATGGCTTGGCTGATATTTTCCACTTCACGACAGATTAAGGACAACCGCCCGCCCGACTCTTTCAACCGAACCTCGGTAGGATGATTCTGTGCATAACGAATCAGCTTGCCGAAATTCTCGGACTGATAGAACGGATTGTCTTGACTCGCCACAAAATGGCAACTCATCATCTCCTGCCGCAACACCAATTTCTCTATACCAAACCCTTGAGCCATACGGCGCAATGTTATGGTAT
>JAGHVA010000089.1 GCA_018064565.1 Candidatus Colimorpha onthohippi | reverse complement strand
TATATACTCTGTTTTGAGTATTCTTTTTGACATTCTGTTTAATAATAATTTTAATAGTAATCACAATGAGAAAGTTATTTACATTTGCTGTGGCATTGCTTCTGGCGGTGGTAACTTCTGCTCAGGTAACGTACTACCAGAACTTTGAGCAGGAAGCCTCTGGATGGGTGTCAGACGGTTCTTGGACCACGGAGCGCATGGGTTATTATGTCAGTTCCGAAACAGTTTTGGCGTCATACGCCACAAATGAGGCTACTACCAACATGCTCACTTCGCCTGAATTTAATGTAGGGAGTGTTGATGCAGGTAGCACCATGAAAGTCAAGTTGCGTGCATTGTTTAGCAATGCAAAAATCCTTGTGGCTGTAGCTGTAGATGGCAACGTTAACAATCCTGTAGTAGTTGCGAATACTGCCGTTGAAATGGGCGATTGGAAAACGTTGAGCATAAACTTGGGTAACTTCTTTACACAACAAAGTCTTTCAGGTTCGCACAAAATCCAATTTCTCTTCATGCTGACCAATAGCGTTGGAGCAGAAACTATTTTGCTTCTTGATGATTTTAGCATCTTGCCAGCGAATACTTATATGGCAGCATTTTCGCCTCATGCGAAAAATGTATCAGACACTATGTCGGCACGTGTTATCAACGATGGTACTTTTATCCTTCCAGAATGCAAATATACCCGTCCACATGCTGAGTTTGCCTATTGGGCTGTTGCTGACGACGACACCGTGGTAATGGCTAATCCTACCGATATTTTGAGTGGGATAACAAGCAATATCAATGTCTATGCTGTTTGGCAACACTATATTGCCTTTGATGCTAATGGTGGTAGTGGAGAAATGGACACTATGTGGGTAGAGTCGGAAGTTAGTTATATTGCACCCGATGCAACGTTTACGCGCGAGGGTTACACATTCTTAGGCTGGTACACCGAGGATAGTGAGGGATCGTATGACCTCTACCCATCCGATACTTTTTCTGCAACCGAACACATGACATTTCATGCAGCATGGGGTAAGAATCCTGTGATTACATTCAACGGCAATGGTGGCTCGGGCAGTATGGCAACGCAATATTATACGTATGGAGACACGCTGACGATGCCTGCTTGTACGTTTACCGCTCCTGCTAACTATGAATTCTGGCACTGGGATACATGTGCCGATGGTCATGGTCTAAACATTGCTCCTGGCATGAAGATGACGGTGCGTGCAGACATCACGTTCTATCCTATATGGAAGAGTACTTCTGCGCAGAACATGGTTCTTCATTTTGATGCCAATGGTGGACAAGGCAATATGGCTGATTGGATAGTAACCAGCACCGATACGCTGATTGTTCCTGCGTGTGGATTTACGATGGAGGATATGGGATTCTACTGCTGGGCGTATGTGGATGAGAACGGTGATTGGTGGAGAGTTAATCCAACGGATACACTCAGTGGCTTTACTTCAAGCGATACCCTTTATGCTATCTGGGGTTATAACATCACTTTCTATGCCAACAACGGCACGGGTCGCAGCGAGACGTATGTGGTGCTTCCTGAAGAAGAAAGCGTGCTACCTGCTTGCCAATTCTCCTATTTAGGTCATACCTTTGTAGGTTGGACCGATGTGTTGCCAGTTACCGATATCAACGATGTATATCCTGCGGGCATGAGTCTTGTATTCCCTGCTTCGATGAATTTGGCTGCGGTATGGACTGCCGATAGCAATACCATAACCGTTACGTTTGATGCTAATGGAGGCGTTGGTGTAGTTCCGTCTATGAGAGTGTTGCCTCATTCTCAGTTCTGTTTTCCAGAGTGTGGTTTCACCAAGCAAGATAAAGTCTTTGCGGGTTGGGCTCTTTCAACAACGGCTACCAGATACGCGCAGCCAGGCGATGTCATAGCACTTGATACTACCGCTGATGTTAAATTCTATGCCATTTGGCGCGATGCATCCACGTTCGCCATCCATTTTGATGGTGGTGGTGCACAAGGTCGCATGAACGATATGTATGTTACTGATCAAGGTTGGGTTCTTGCGCCTGAATGTACATTCCAGATAGAGGGGCTTACCTTCAACTACTGGTTGTATGTGGATGGTGATGATGCTTATGGTGTCTATCCTGGCGACACATTGAGCGGTTTTACATCCGATGTTACGCTTACTGCAATGTGGGGTTATAAGGTTACGTTCTATGCCAACAACGGTACTCAAGACTTCCGTTATATGGTATTTGAAGGCGACTTGTATGATGAAGAATATACCGAGCCATTGCCTGCTTGTATGTTTACTCGTAGTGGCTATACTTTTGTAGGTTGGTGTGCTTCCACATCGCCGCAATTGGCTGAGGATGTGTATCCTGCTGGGGCTTATGTGCAGTTTAGTGGGGCTTATACGCTCTATGCGATGTGGACTCGCAACGAGAATACTCATCAGATTATTTTTGACGCAAATGGTGGCGAGGGTTCGATGGATCCATTGAATTTTGTGCCAGGATTCAACATCGCATTGCCTGAGTGTGGTTTTACTCGTCAGGGTTATATCTTTGTGGGATGGGGTGCAGAATCGGATGCTGCTGAGGATATGACCTCTGCGGCTGGCGAGGTCTTGCCTGTTCCAGACAATATTACCACAGACCTTAGACTTTTTGCTATTTGGAAATTGGATCCTCACAGTTGCGTGGATGTAACCGTAGCTGAGACACTTGCTGTATGTGGCACTTCGTACAGCTGGCGTGGTAGGACTCTTACATCGGGCGGTTCGTACAACAAGGTTGTCGAAAATGCCGTTGGTGGTGAGTGCGATAGTATTTATACGCTGGCTCTTACTTTCAGCACAACGGCAGGTCGTACGGAAACCTACGAGAAGTGCGACAGCTACGAGTGGCATGGCACTACCTATACCGAAAGCAATAACACCGCCAATTATCGTGTTACAGGTCAGGGTGGTGCTTGCGATACAGTCGTAACGCTCAACCTTACCATCCATAAGTCAACGACCTATACTGATGTCCAGACTGCTTGCGAAAGCTATCGTTGGATAGATGGCAACACCTATACCGACAACAATACCACCGCCACCAAGACAATCCGCAATGCCGCTGGTTGCGACAGTGTGATTACGCTCAACCTCGTAATCAACCATGGCACATTTACAGGCACGCAGATAACATCGAGCAGTCCTTATTATTGGGAGGGAGAGCTTCGCAGCTATAGTGGTACGTACAAGCATGAATACACTAACCAGGCAGGTTGCCCCAGTGTAGATACATTGTATTTGACCATAACGCAGGGTATTGAAAATGTAAATACAGCATCTGTCAAGCTCTATCCAAACCCGACAACCAATTCAGTTACTATCACGGGTGCTACGGTGTATAGTGTAGATGTGATGGATATGACAGGCAGAAAAATCAGTACTGTAGAGGGAACCAATACGGTGGATATGACCATTGTAGGCAATGGCGTGTATATGATGCGTATTGAGACTTCTGAAGGCACAGCGGTGCGCAAGGTTATCAAGAGGTAATCCAGCACTATTGGCTGCGCATTTGTGTTGATACATTTAATGTTGAGGTGGGTTCTATTAACGTAGAGTCCACCTTTTTCATAAGGAAAAATCTTTTGATGGTGATGGACGATGGGGGTGTGTTTCCGTCGATGAGTTTGATTTTTTTTTAGTTTTCGTTTTTTTTTTGTACCTTTGCAGCGTTGTATTTCTGCTTAGAAAAAAACATAGTTAGTAACCAAACAATAAACTTATTATGAAGAAAAAATTATTATCGCTCATCGTTTTAGCTATGAGTATGAGTGCATTTGCACAGTATCCCATGTGGATTGATTTTGAGCATGGCATAACCGATGATATTGTAAATTATTGGAATGATTGGGATTGGTATGATCAGCAAACTTCTTGTTGGGAATTTTCTGATGATGGGACAGGGAATACTATGATCTATACAGGTTCTGTTGCTAATGTTCCAGACACGCATTGGTTTGGGATGGGGAATCCTTATACTGTTTCGAGTACAGCCAATTGTACGGTCAGTTTTTTTGTCAAAACATATAATTTGGATGATGAGGCCCCATCGGCGAGTATGAATTATGCGGTTCGTTATAGTATAGATGGAGGCAGTTCGTGGAAATGGTATAATGGTGTTTATTATACTTTATCAAGCGATGATGGGTGGGATCAGGTGCAGATGATAGCACCTGCAGGGTCTAACCTAATGTTATACATATACACGTTAGGTGCCGAAGGTGGTGATGCTGCATTTGCTGTAGATGATATTTCGTTCCGTTATGGTAACACCTATTTTGCCACCTTTGAGGCAGATGATGAGTACGGGTCGTGGACGTATGATGCGTTTGCTGCAGGCAATAGTCCTTTGCCAGATAATCCATTTGAGAGAGAGGGTTACACCTTCTTATATTGGTACACATGGGATGTGGCAAGTCAAGAATTTATGGGGTATGACCCTGGCGAGATGTATAATTTTGCAGGTGATTATAACTATTTTTATGCTGCTTGGGGCAAAAATATTATAGTTAGATATGACGCCAATGGTGGCCAGGGTGTGATGACTCCAGACACCTCTTGTGAGTATAATGGAATTATTGTTGAAAATTGCGCTTTTACTCGTGCAAACTATGAATTTACTGGATGGAATACTATGGCAAATGGCACGGGCGTGTCGTATAATGTAGGTGATACTATCTGGTTTGATGAAGGTGATGTGGATATCACCTTACACGCTCAGTGGCGTTCAACTGGCGGTCAGCAGCAGTGTTCGGATGCTTACCGTACCCTCACTCCTATAAATGCTGTAGGCAAGTATATATGGTATGGTCAAACCTATACGACTTCAGGTACTTTCCAGCATAGGGTACCTGGTGCTGTAGAGGGTGGTTGCGACAGTATCTACACGCTTCAACTTACCATTATTCCACAAGGTATTGATGGTGCAAGCCTCAACGAGGTGTCGGTCTATCCTAACCCAACTATGGGTAATGTGGAAATCATGGGAACAACGGTGAGCCGTGTTGCAGTTATGGATCTGGCTGGTCGTGTAGCCACTGTGGTCAACGGGTCCAATATGGTAGATATGAGCAGTCTGAGCAAAGGTGTTTATATGTTCCATATCATCACTCCCGATGGCGTGGCAGTTCGTAAGGTCGTTAAGAAATAATTTAACCGACCCAAGAGCGGTCTTGAATACCGCATATTAAATATTCAATCGTTATAATGCAAGCGGAGCACATCTGATGGTGCTCCGCTTGTGTTTGTTATTGGTTCGTCTCTTCGCAACAGTCATTTTCTCGCACCCTGTCCACCGACAGGCGGGCCTGTCCGCCGACAGGCGGGTCGGCATACAAGCAAGCTTGTCTGCTCTCGGCTTATCGAAAATGTTCGTTTCTTCGCAACAGTCATTTTCTCGCCTCGGCAT
>JAGHVA010000254.1 GCA_018064565.1 Candidatus Colimorpha onthohippi | reverse complement strand
ACATGATAAACCAGTCTGCGCACGTGGTCATCGTCTCGCACACCAATGCCGATGGCGATGCTATGGGTTCGGCACTCGGCATGCGTCACGTCTTGGAACGTAACGGACAGCACTGCACGGTGATGTTGCCCAACGGCTGTCCAAAAGTGTTTTCTTGGATGCCACAAAGCGAGAGCATTCTGTGTGGCGACAGCCAGATAGTATTGTGTAAGAAGGCTATAGACCAAGCCGACCTGATATTGGGTATCGACTTCAACCAGCTGTCCAGAATCGACTGCCTATCTGAAATCGTACGTAACGCAGCCATCCCCAAAATTCTAATAGATCACCATCACGCTCCCAACCTTTCTGAATTTGATTTGGTATTGTCTGAACCCGACTTATCAAGTGCGTGCGAATTGTGTCACTGGATTACGGTAGCTACATTTGGAAAGGAGATTGAGGACAGCACGATAGCCACATGCTACTACACTGGCATCAGCACCGACACTGGAGGTTTCGCTTATAGTTGCAACCGCTCCTCGGTATTTGAGGCCGCTGCCGAACTGGTCGGCTTGGGTATTGATGCCGCCGATATTCATAACAAAATATGCAACACTTTCTCTATCGATCGCATGCAACTGTGGGGATTCGCAATCAGTCAGCGGCTGAGAATTTTTCCTGAACAGAAATTTGCATATTTCTACTTCTCCCAACAAGATCTGCAACAATATGCGGCTTGCGCCGAAGACGTAGAAGGGCTGGTCAACTACACGCTGATGATGCAACAGATAGAGGTAGGATGCTTGATACGAGAAGAAACCAACCGTGTAAAGGTCTCAATGCGGTCAAAAGCGGATGTAGATGTCCGTATGATAGCACAGACCTATTTCGATGGAGGTGGCCACACCAAAGCAGCAGGCGCAACAAGCACGATGCCACTTAATCAGACAATCGCAAAGGTAGAGGAGATATTCCTAAATTTGCACAACGTCAAAAAACATACAGAGCCGATTGCATAAATTTAGGTCATGAACAGCCCCACTACCATAACGGGATTATGTGCTGCAAGATGGTTCGCCATTGCTGCGTGTTGCTTGATTTGGGCAGCGTGCGGAGAGCCTCCAATCCTTAACGAGAACAACGATGCTAACGCCAACGGCAACCTCAAAGAACGGATGATAAACGCAAACCGCTATGTGATAGAACACGAGGAGACCGCTATCAACGGATATATCGAACGCCGCCAATGGGCTGTATCGGAATTGAGTTGTGGTGCCCGTCTGCATCTATACAAAAACGGTGATGGCAACACCATACAAAATGATGAGACAATAGTGGTGCAATATAGCGTAGAAACACTTGACGGACAGACGTTATACCCTTCCAAACAAGACACACTAATAGCAGGCCGACTACTGCCAACCGAAGGGTTAGATGCTGCCATTCTACACATGTCGCACGGAAGCAAAGCTCATGTGGTAGTACCCTCTAATGTGGCTTACGGTGTGGTTGGCGACCAAGATCGCATCCCATCGCGCACGCCTATCGTTTATGACATAACTATCGAATAAACAATTATACCATATTATTAACAAACAATGAAAAACACAGTTAGATTATTAACCTTGCTTGTGGTTTGTTCTGTGCTGTTCGCAGCCTGCCACAAGAGCGACATCAAGGGATTTAAGAAAACCAAGAGCGGCCTGCACTACCGTTTTGAGAAACACGATAAAGGCGGCAACGACTATCATGTGGGTGACATCGTTATCGGAACACTGCTGGTTCGGTTAAACAACGACACTTTGTTCAACGCTGCTACTCCTGACCGTGTTATGCGTATCACAGACTCTGTGTATCACGACATCAACATCAGCGAGGGATTGCTTATGATGCATGTGGGCGACAAAGCCACCTTTGCCATCTTTGCCGACAGCCTTGCCAAATACTTCACCCCAAAACAAATGCCTCCGCAATATAAGGCGGGCAACGGTCAAATTTTCTTCTATGAGATTGAAGCCATCGACCGTGTAACGATTGAAGAGCAAGAGCAAGAACAGGCGATTTTCACTGCCAATATGGAAGCCCTCCGCAACGCAGAGCCCGATTCTATCCAATCGTACGTAACCCGCAACGGCATTACCGTGGCTCCCAACGAAGACGGATTGTATATCATTGTAAAACGCAGAGGAGCAGGCAACAAGGTAGCACTTGGCAAAACAGTACAAATCAACTACACTGGAAAATTGTTGGACGGCAAGATTTTCGACAGCAATATCGAGAGTGTGGCTCGCGAAGCTGACATCTACGACGCCCAAAGAACCTACGAGCCTATGAAATACGAAGTAGGCAAGCAAAGCCTGATTCAAGGATGGGACAAAGGTGTTGACGGACTGCCCGCTGGCTCGTCAGTTACCATTTTGATGCCCTCGCGTATGGCCTATGGTGCACAGGGCGCAGGCAATGCCATCCCGCCTTATTCTCCGTTGGTATTTGATATAGATATTGTATCAGTCAACTAATAAATAAAAAAAACTACCTTTAACCATAAATAACTCACAATTATGCACAATATCGTTATCTTTGGCGCCCCAGGCGCAGGAAAAGGCACTCAAAGCGACCTTTTAGTAGAACATTTCAAACTCAACCATATATCCACTGGCGACTTGCTACGCAAAGAAATCGCCGACCAGACCGAGTTGGGTAAACGAATCAAAAGCATTATGGATGCTGGTAGTCTGGTCAGCGACGACATCGTGGTAGAGATGATAGACAAAGCCATCGCCTCCGATACGCAAGGTATCCTTTTTGACGGATTTCCCCGCAATGTGGCTCAGGCTGAGACACTGGACAAACTGATGGCAAAACACGGTCGTACCATCAGTTGCATGGTAAGTCTTGACGTGCCACGCGAGGAGTTAATCCGCCGCATGCTGGAACGCGCCAAAGTCAGCGGTCGCAGCGACGACAATGAGGAGACTATCAAAAACCGCTTGAAAGAGTACGAGAGCAAGACACTCCCCGTCGCCTCCTACTACGAGCAACAGAACAAACACATCAAAATCAACGGTGTTGGCGATGTAAAGGAGATCTCCGCCAATATTATCAAAGCTATTGAGGCTAAATAATCAAATCATCCGTTACTAATGATTAGTGGAATGAGTCTGGACTGTGAAAGTCTGGAACAATCCACTAATCATTATTTTTTTATATCCTGCGGATATACTCCGCAACTACTATGTTAACAAACGCTTATGAACAGCAATTTTGTGGATTACGTCAAGATTAGAGTCCGGTCGGGCAAAGGCGGAGCTGGATCGGCTCATCTGCTTCGCGTCAAATATAACGCAAAAGCAGGCCCCGATGGAGGCGATGGCGGACGCGGCGGCCATGTAATACTTCGTGGCAACACACAACGATGGACACTGCTCCACCTGAAATACACCAAACATGTGTTCGCCGAAAACGGGCAGAATGGGGGCGAGAATCTTTGCACAGGACATCAGGGGGCAGACCAGATCCTTGAGGTGCCGCTGGGTTGCGTGTGCCGAGATGCAGAAACCAACGAGATACTTGGAGAGGTAACCGAAGAGGGACAAACGCTTATCATCGCCAAAGGTGGCAGAGGCGGTCTGGGCAACGACCACTTCAAGTCGGCCACCAACCAAACCCCACGCTATGCGCGACCTGGCGAGCCTGCCGAAGAACGATGGGTAATTATCGAATTGAAAATGCTGGCCGATGTAGGTCTGGTCGGTTTTCCAAATGCTGGCAAATCCACGCTGCTCAGCGTGGTGTCTGCCGCCAAACCAGAAATTGCAAACTACCCATTCACAACTCTCGTACCTAACCTCGGCATCGTCAAATACCACGACGACCAGTCGTTCTGTATAGCCGATATTCCTGGCATCATCGAAGGCGCAAGCGAAGGCAAAGGATTGGGACTGCGATTTCTGCGTCATATCGAACGCAACTCCGTATTGCTATTTATGGTAAGCTGCGAACAGCTGGACATCACCCGAGAATATAACATTCTGCTCGACGAGCTGAGACAATACAACCCTGAACTGATGGACAAACAGCG
>JAGHVA010000043.1 GCA_018064565.1 Candidatus Colimorpha onthohippi | reverse complement strand
GTATTCATATTCACCCCCATAGGTGCCACCGTGCCAATGGCATCAGCCATTGGGCAGTGCTCCACCGTATTCATATACACCCCCATAGGTGCCACCGTGCCAATGGCATCACCCATTGGGCAGTGCTCCACCGTATTCATATCCACCTCCATAGGTGCCACCGTGCCAATGGCATCAGCCATTGGGCAGTGCTCCACCGTATTCATATCCACCCCCATAGGTGCCACCGTGCCAATGGCATCAGCCATTGGATATCGCGACACCATGTTCACCCTCCAACCCATACACCTCAAGGCATAGCATACAGCTTTCGCTGCACCGCCAGTCCCCAACACTAATGCGCTGTGTGGCGCATAGTTGCGCAGTGTGTGGGCAAATGCTGGAGCGTCAGTGTTGTACCCAACCCAACGGCCATCAGCATTCACAACCACGCAGTTTACGGCACCTATTGCAGTAGCCTGTTCTGACAGTTGGCTCAAATAGGGTATCACACGTTCCTTATAGGGTGCCGTAACATTAAATCCGCGTAGCCCTTTATGTGCTATCTGCTCAGGCAGGCACTCAATGGTAGGCAAGTCCAATAGTTCATAGTGGTAGTCTTTGTCCGAGTAGGATGCAAAGTGCTGGTCGAAATATTTTTTTGACCAGCTGTGTTTTATAGGGTGTCCAATCAGTCCGTAATAAGGCATATTGCAGCAAAACAGCGTTATTCAAAACTTCTACGCGTCGATAGCCATACGCTCAGAGTGCTTATTAGTCCAACCACTGCAAGAGTTATCACAAAATCAACGCCCCGCATGCTTACGGGGAATGCATCTACGATAAAGTTGTTCCCCATCTTTATAATGCCGTATTGCTGCTGGATAAAGCATATCATAAATCCTAAGAGCAAACCAACTATTATTCCGATAAAGCAAATCATCTCTCCCTCGGTAAAGAAAAGCCGGCGCAATTGCCGTTTGGTTGCACCCATACTGCGTAGGGTGGCAATGTCGTGCTTTTTATCAATGATAAGCAACGAGAGGGAGGCTGCAAGACTCAACGTAGATATCATCACAATAAGCGCCAATATAAGTATAATGCCTAACCGTTCGCTACGGAATATCTTGTAGTACAGAGGCTGCTGATCCATGCGGTCTTTTACAGAGTAGTCCGCTCCAAGCAGTTGTCGCAGTTGTGTCTTCATCGCGGTAACGTTCGCCCCTTTGTCCAAAGTGATGGCTATGCAAGTGCACTCGTCATCGTCATAGTCAAGCAGATGGCGCACCAACTCAATGTCTGCCACCGCATACCGGTTGTCTATCTCCTGCTGTACCATAAAGGCACCCATAGGCATAGCATAAGCGTTATTGAACGCCTCATCCATCGACATTCCTATCCCATTGGCACGTCTCGGGATATGGATAGCGATGGGGGTATTGCTCAACTGTTTGATGCCTAAGTTGTAATATATCTCAGAGCCAAGTACCACACCGTCTATGGGTGCCATTGGCAGAACCCCCTCTTCGGCTATTACATTGGATAGTGCCTCATCGCGCAGGCAATAGGAACCCACAATCAGGCTACTATCCAACCCAGTAGCTTGCCCATATTCATCCGTTACACCGCGCAGCGTTACAATAGCCCCATGCTCTTCGTATGTCAGCCACGCATTCTCCTCCACTATCGGCATGGCTCGTTCTATCCCATCAATACGGGTTATACTATCATACCCAATGGCGTCGAGGTGTAGGCTTTTGCCTTGAGCTGGCTCTATTTTGAGCTCTGGATCAAATATATTGAACATGTTTTGAGTCAACTCACCAATACCGTTATACACACTCAACACCACTATCAGTGCCATGGTGCTGACAGCTATGCCTATCAGTGAAATCCACGAGATGATGTTGATCACCGATTGCTGTTTGCGCGAGAAGATGTAGCGCCGTGCTATGAGCAGTTCGTAGCGGATGATGTACTATTTTTTAAGCAGTTCGTCTATACGCTCGGCCCGATCAAGGGTGTCGTCAAGATAATATTCAATCAATGGAATGATACGCAGCTGCTTGGCTTCGCGCATCCCCAGTCGATGGCGTATCTCAGCACTATTTGCCACAATAGCCTTCATCACTGTGTCTTTGTCCACCCCGCCTATAGGCAGAATGCTCACATACGCCCTCGCAATCGACATGTCGGGTGTAATTCTTACCTCTGTGACGGTAATAAGTGAATTGCCAAGCACAGTTTTCATCTCTTTCAAAAATATGTCGCTCAGATCTTGCTGGATTAAACGGCATATTTTATTCTGTCGGGTCTTCTCCATAGTTGGATTAGTTATATAGAAGTCTGCATATACAAAGCAGGGTGCAAAGATAGCATATTTTTCGCAATAATGGTGTAACATTTTCGATAAGCCGAGAGCAGACAAGCTTGCTTGTATGCCGAGGCGAGAAAATGTCTGTTGCGAAGAAACGAACAATAATATTTGTTACTTATCGTTTTTTGTAGATATGAAACATTTTGTAACCCGTTTAGTGGTGCTTTTCCTTTTGTGTGGTGTGCTTTCCGCATGTAGTCCCAAAGGAGTTCGCATGCCCAAACATCGCAAACGAACACATTGCAATTGTCCCTCTTTCGCTTTGGTACCCTATTGCCAATCATCTTTGTTGTGGTCATCCAGTGACGTGCTATAATCATTTGGCTTATGGAAAACATATTTTTTGAAGGCCTAAGAAAGTATCTTCCCAAAGATGCGTTGGCACCAATTGCTGATTATTTGTCTTCTCATCAAATCCATTTGCGTGTTACTAATCACCGTTCCAGCAAATTAGGTGATTATCGATGGCCCCAGCATGGGTACAAATATCATGTCATCAGTATCAATGGCGACTTGCCTTCCATGTATTTTCTCACCGTCCTCTTGCATGAGTTAGCTCACTATCAGACCTATATCCAATATCAAACTACCGTGCAGCCGCACGGCATCGAGTGGCAGCGCAACTACCGCAAACTCTTACAGCAGTATGCACATTGTTATACCGATAACATCGCCCCGTTGTTAGATGTATATATCTCCCAATTGCCGTTGTCGGTATCTGCGCGCAATAGGTTTGAAAATGCCCTTCGGAATGAAGGGAGCGATGTGTCCGATGCCGAGTTTCCAATGCTCAACAATCTTGTACCAGGCACCCTATTTGCATTACCCGAACAAGGCAAACTATTTCGTTCCATTCAAAAGCGGCGCACACGTTGGATTTGCGAAGAGGTTAACACAGGTCGAAAATACACCGTTTCGGGTACAGCGAGAGTGGTAGTAATAGATGTATAATTGTTATGGTCTTAATAGCAG
>JAGHVA010000158.1 GCA_018064565.1 Candidatus Colimorpha onthohippi | reverse complement strand
CGAGAAAGGTCTTACCCTCTTCTACCTCATCGGGGGTGGGGGAGGCAAATAGCCGGTCGAACATGCGTATCTCGGCATCTACAGCGTGTGCTGCGCTCACCCAATGTATGGTGCCTTTTACCTTGCGGCCATCGGGCGCATCGCCTCCTTTGGTAGCGGGGTCGTAGGTGCAGTGAATGCAGGTAATATTGCCGTTGGTGTCTTTTTCAACACTCTGTGCTGTAACAAAATAGGCGTATCGCAGACGAACCTCCTGACCTATCGTCATGCGGAAATATTTTTTAGGTGCGTCTTCCATGAAGTCTTCACGCTCTATGTAGAGTTCTCTTCCAAAAGGTACTTGACGGGTGCCGTCGGCTGGGTTTTCGGGGTTGTTGATAGCAGTCAGCATCTCTGTCTCGCCTATTGGGTAGTTGTCTATTATCACCTTCACTGGATTCAGCACAGCCATGCGGCGCATGGCGGTCTTGTTCAAGTGTTCGCGCAGACTGAATTCCAGCAGCGAGTAGTCAATCACGTTGTCGCGCTTGGCTACGCCAATGCGGTCGCAAAAGTTGCGAATGCTTTCGGGGGTGTAGCCACGGCGGCGGAATCCGCAGATGGTGGGCATGCGTGGGTCGTCCCATCCGCTCACATAGTTTTCTTTGACCAGTTGCAGTAGCTTGCGTTTGCTCATCACCGTGTAGTTGATATTGAGCCTGGCAAACTCGTATTGATGGCTCGGGTAGATGTCCAACTGATTGATAAACCAATCGTAGAGTGGTCGGTGTATGTCAAATTCAAGTGTGCAGATGGAGTGGGTGATATGCTCTATGCTATCGCTCTGCCCATGTGCGTAGTCGTACATGGGGTAGATACACCATTTGTTGCCTGTACGGTGGTGTTCGGCATGCAGAATGCGGTACATGATTGGGTCGCGAAACTGCATATTGGGGTGCGCCATGTCTATCTTGGCGCGCAGCACTTTGCTTCCATCCTCAAATTTACCTGCCTTCATGCGCTCAAACAAGTCCAGGTTTTCGGCTATGGTTCGGTTTCGGTAGGGGCTTTCGGTACCAGGTTCGGTTACAGTGCCTCTGCCTTTGCGAATCTCCTCCAATGTCTGGTCGTCAACATAGGCAAGACCCTTCTTGATGAGTTGCACAGCCCATTCATACAGCTGGTCGAAATAGTCGGAGGTGTAGTGTATCTCACTCCAGTTAAATCCTAACCATTTGATATCTTGCTGTATTGAATCCACATACTCAGTATCTTCTTTGACAGGGTTGGTGTCGTCAAAGCGCAGATTGGTTTTTCCTCCATATTTCTTTGCCAATCCGAAGTTGAGGCAAATAGACTTGGCATGACCTATATGCAGGTAGCCATTGGGTTCGGGAGGGAAGCGGGTTAAGATGTTGTTGTATGTGCCGTTGTTGAGCCCTTCCTCAACAATCTCCTCTAAAAAATTCAGTTGTTCCATTGCGCTTTATACGTTGTTGCAATTAGTATATAATTGGTTTGCAAAAATACTACATTTTTAGCATACTGGTTGGTTGGAACGATAAAAAAATGTACTTTTGCACTTCCTATTTTTTGTTGTAATAACCACTTTTCAAATGAAAATCAAAATCTTTATCATCTCGTTATTAGCAGCTTGTGTTATGCTGGTATCTTGTTCGGAGTTATCTTCCATCGCTTCGCAAGTGAAGGGTGTGGCCAATTTGGCTAATTGTAAGTTTGCACTCAAAAACGTATCTAACATCACCTTGGCGGGCGTTAATCTCAAGCAGATTACAAGCGGAAAGATATCAGTGGCTGATGGGTTGCTTCTGACAACAGCGGTATTGCAAAAATCGGTTCCTTTGGCAATGAATGTCAATGTCAATGTTACCAATCCAACCAAGCAGCAAGCCAATGTTACCAAGATGGACTGGACGTTGGGCATAGAGGGTACTCAAGTAGCACAAGGTGTCAATACGGCTTCGTGTGTGGTGCCAGCCAATGCAACTGCAATAGTACCAGTAGGTGTGGCTACCGATGTGTATCAACTTTTCTCAAGTCGTGGAGTTGAGTCGCTCAAGAGTTTTGCCGGCAGTTTCAAGTCGGGTGGAGTGTCGTCAAAGATGGATTTTCGCATTCGTCCGTATGTTGTGATTGCTGGACATAATGTGGGTACTCCATCGTATATCAAGGTTATCTGATGGGTTGTAGTCGGTTTTTTGCTTATGGTTCGTTTCTTCGCAACAGTCGTTTTCTCGCCTCGGCATACAAGCAAGCTTGTCTGCGCTCGGCTTATCGAAAACGTTCGTTTTTTCAAAACAGTCGTTTTCTCGCACCCTGTCCGCTGGCAGGCGGGTCGGCATACAAGCAAGCTTTCCATCTGCGCCTTGTCCGCCGGCAGGCGGGCCTGTCCGCCGACAGGTGGGTCGGCTTATCGAAAACGTTCAATTCGTACAGCAATGAAGTTGAGTAGTTTTGTTATTACTATTGCATGTTGTCTGTTGCTGGGAGCATGTAGCGGTAATGGTGGTGGCAATGCGGGTAGTGGCGAGTACGAAGATGACTACGGACGTTGTGTCGTGGTGCCACAAAAGCCGTCACGCATCGTTTCGTTGTCGCCGTCTATCACCGAGATTATCTTTTCGTTGGATGCAGGAGACTTATTGGTAGGACGCACCGATTATTGTGATTATCCACCGCAAGTGTCGCAAATACCCTCTGTGGGAGGCATCTCAAACCTTAGTATTGAGCATGTGGTGTCGCTTATGCCCGATTTGGTTATAAGCGGGTCTATGGTGTCAAAAAAAAATGTGGAA
Source organism: Candidatus Colimorpha onthohippi (assembly GCA_018064565.1). GTDB lineage: Bacteria > Bacteroidota > Bacteroidia > Bacteroidales > P3 > Colimorpha > Colimorpha onthohippi. The sequence continues at coordinate 524 of JAGHVA010000158.1, read as the reverse complement.
GCGTTAGAGCGGATGGGAATTCCTGTGGTGTGTGTCATTGAGAAGCATTCGTTTGATGGTCTATACCAGAATGTCAGGTCGGTAGGGCAGTTGATAGGCAAGCAAGATGCTGCTGAGGCATTGTGCATTCAGATGGATAACCAGTTGAGGCTAATCAACGAGAAGTGGCCTATGCCAGACAATTTCCGACCTTCCATCTATTATGCAATTGGCTTTGGCTCGTCGGGCAATTTTACGGCAGGTGGCAATTCGTATATCAATGATATGCTGACGTTGGCAGGAGGTCGTAATATTGCGGCGGATGTTGAGGGGTGGAGTTATAGTGTGGAGCTGTTGATGAGTCAGAATCCAGATTATATCGTAATTCGCAAAGAGGAAGCGGAGACATTTTGCAAAACCCGACCATACACCTCGCTTTCGGCTGTACGCAACAATCGTGTAATACCTATACCCAGTGGGTGGATGGATGGTTTGGCCCCTCGTAATTTCAAAGCCATCGAGGCAATCCGTAAGGTTATTTATAC
>JAGHVA010000255.1 GCA_018064565.1 Candidatus Colimorpha onthohippi | reverse complement strand
GCTCTACTCCTGCAATCGCGGATCATGGTTGGATCATCTGCGCGCTTTTCTCGATCAATACAAACTCGCAATCAACACAATCACCCGTGTTGACTTGGCTGGTGACTTCATCTATTTGCGCAACCGCGTTTCTGGTCCTACGCTGTGCAGCAATATAAAAAACCTGAAATGGTGGAAGTGTGGTTCAGTGAATATCTCAGAGCATTACAAAATGCCTTACTCTCTGGAATGGTCACGCTCCATCGACAAAGAAGGCATCGACACCCAGATTTATCTGCAAGGTAATAAGATGGCTCCCCGTGTCGAGACGTTGACCTTCGGAACTATGTCGAGTGACGCTCAAGTTTGTATCTACGATAAGACACTCGAGTTAAATCGTTCTGCTGTCTCTGTCACCCGTGGCGGTTCTGAAATCAAGGAAAGTGCGAAGGAGTATATCCGTGATTGTCACAAACTCGCTGGTGTGTTCGATCCGAACAAGCACACTTGGCGCATCGAGGTACGTCTGAAAAGTAAGGCAGCATTCCTTTGGGACGAATATCGCGCGATGGAACGTCAGATGTACCTCGAAGACCTCTCTGGCGCTCACGTTGTCGAGACCTTTATTGCTGCTTGTGACAAATACTTTCGTCTGGTCGATGCGACTCATGACAATACCATCGAGATAACTCCAGATTATTGCCGGAAAATGAGAGGTCACAAAAACAGACTCCAGAAAGTTACGCTCTTCTCTCCTGCCCTTTGTCGGTCTCAGTTTATCAAAAAGGAGTATCATAAGCCAGCAAACCAATTCCATCGAGCCGTAATCAATCGTCTTGATCAACTTGCCGACCGTGCCAGCAGAATACCTTGCAAGGAGACTCTAAAAGGTGATGCTGACTTGATCCCAAATCTGGTTTCACACCTCAAGCCTCTGGCTGCACGTATGAAGGGAGACAAGAAACTCCTGCTCCACGCTGTCAATGCACTCTCAGACGTGCAGGCTTCGCTCGTCGAACGTGACAACCCCGTCGATAAGGTGACGTCTTCGCTGATCACTCAGACGAAGGAAATGCTGGAGCGCCATTTCAATACCGAAAGCCCCGTCTTTGTCAACAATATGAGTTCAACGCTGAATAAGTGCGCTGGGGGTATGGCGAACATGCTGGAGGGGGGCGCTTCGCGCCCTGCTCATCGGGTTCGCTCCGCTCACCCTTCTGACAGCGAGGTTCTTTCCGAGGCTGCTCAGGTGCTTCGTGGTGTCTTTACCAATGTAGTCCATGATGAAAGAAGACAATCTCAAAAGACGCTCTTCGTGACTAAGCTGATCGACTGCGTGAACCACGTCAATGCGTTTGACCTCCCGAATCCGCAAGTCCTTGATTATATCTATAAGTGCTTCGCCTCTACTCGTCTGGTCACTACCGACGTTTTGGATCGCATTCTTGAACGTCAGATGTACACACCTTTCGGCTCATTGATAGAGTGCAACTTCGATATTGATCTTTGGCTCCAGAAACGTGGCCTCAAACGCTATTCGATTGAGTGGGTTCCTCCTCTCCTTCCCGTCGGTGATTACCGCTCTGGCTACTCTCCGCGAGATCGTATCGTCCAGATTAAGCATGATTTACAAACTTCAAATATCAACCCTCAATTAACTTTTAATTTGTATGGATAACATTCGTCTTTCAATCAACTTCATGAAGCTCTCGGGTTCTCGTCTGATCTCTGCTAAGAACGCTGCTAACAAGCAAGCAACCTATCTCGCTATCCCTATCGAGCACTTCTTCGTGCCTACCAATGACCCGAAGCCATATCTGATGTGCTCGATGATCCCTTGTCCTAATGCTCAGTATGGTGATTTCATGATCAAGCCTTTCGTTTCTGGCACTGATTGGGAGCATCTTTCACAAGAGCAACGCAACGCTATGCCGATCATCGGTAAGGGTACCTTCATGCGCCCTGCTGTCAACAAGGCGATCCGTCAAGAGGCTGCTAACGTCCAAGTCCAGGACATCGACCCAGCATCGTTGACCCCAACTTCGACAACCGACGGGGCTGGCGGGTCTGCCGCTCCGCTTGTCTCTGCTCCTTCCCACCCCGAAGGGGTGTCTTCTCAACCCGCTGTCCCTGCAACCCGTTTTGAGGTCTTAGGTGACGATGGCGCTTCGTGGTGGTTGGGTACGTGGAACGATGCAGCCGTATTCGCCTCAGAAGACAACGCTAATCGACGTAAGATTGTCTGGTATGAAAACAACGTCCGTCGCTCTCAGTGGCATTGGGATGAGTCTAAGATCACTTGGTTGCAGGACTTCTAAACTTCTGACGTACCTATGACCGTCCGTGCAGGTGCAGAATGGCGGCAATGCTTTGTGCTGCCTTCTATTTGGTTGTTCAATGATCCGCTCACGTCAACCTATGCTATCGAGTTTGCTTGGCTGGTGTGGTCGATAACATTCTCAAACGATGAAAACTTCTTTTAAGCCTACTCGCGGATTTCGCAACTGCAATCCGCTTAATATCCGAAACTCCAACTCCTACAAATGGGAGGGTCAGATCGGTCGAGACTCTGAAAACTTCTGTGTCTTCAAGTCAATGCTTTACGGGGTTCGAGCTGCCTTTGGTTTGCTCCGAAGCTATAACCATCGGCACAAGATCGACACTATCCGAGGTATAATCACACGTTGGGCTCCCCCTTCTGAGAACAATACCGAAAGTTATATTCAGCACGTCGCTGCTGCCGCTGGTATGTCTCCAGATGAGCGAATCCATTACCGAAGCCCTCAGATGCGTCTGGTGGTCAAAGAAATGGCGCGTATCGAGTCAAACGTAACTCTCGAAGATGCAACAATCCATGCCGCTCAAAGTATGATTTTATAATCCGATAAATGTCTTTGGTTTTAATAGGTAACCGCTCCGACCAGATTGCTTGTGAAAGTAGTCTGGTCTTCCTTTTTGTTCGCGCGCTGCGCGCGCTCACGTCGGGCGCTCCGCGCCCTCACCCCCTCGCCAAAGAACCCCTGCGCGACGTGTGCGCCCTCATGTTCTGAGATCGCTGGTGGCGGTCAAGTGTGCCGCCATCAGCATTCTCAGCCCATGACAGCGCCCACATCGCGCACCCCTAAAGGGGCAAGGGAGATAGGTGTCTCATAGGCGCAAGGCTTTGCGCCCATGAGGATTATCCACGCGCTCTCGCGCGGTCAGCCGCGCCAACCTGCTTCGTCACCCGATCCTGCCCCCACCAGTCTGGCGCGCACTACGTTTGGATGCGCCAACGACCCGCGCCTATGCTGCTAAACTCGCGCCCGTCCTTAGCATCAAAAAATAACATAACCACAAATTATCATCGCCATCCTTGGTGGGTCGCGTGCAAGATGGCGCTGATAACCCGTGATTATGTTAAATGTCCATGCGTAGCCGCGCGCGTGCACCCCACCTCCAAGAGCACTCCTTCAGGCACGTAGCGCACCCTGCATAGCCGCCACTTGCTGCAAGTTTTCGCTGCATGGCGGCTATGCAGGGTTCGCCACGTGTCTTTCAGTCCGTGCTTACACCGCTGCGCACCCTTCGGACGCTGGGAAGGTTAGTTTGTGTCCGTGACGGGGGCGGCACTTCGTTTGGATCGCCCCCGTCCGCTCCGTGGGTCGGTCATTGTGGGTCTGGCTGTGCGCGCTCTGGCTTGCTCACAGCCACTATCGGGTTCCACCTTGCCACGCGCTTGTTCGTCTGCTGAAAGCAGCCGGAAATTACTCTGCCGCGCCCTTTGCCTTTGTGGGTCTGGCTGTGCGCGCTCTGGCTGGCGCACAGCCACTATCTGGCTCCACCTTGCCACGCGCTCGTTCGTCTGCTGAAAGCAGCCGGAAATTACTCTGCCGCGCCCGTTTTTGGGTTTTTAGGCTGTGAGGGCACTAAAGTTAAGTAACACCTTGGTTTTGTAGCCAAAGGCGAGAAACCAAACTCGCTGATCTATAATGATATAACTACCCAATCAAGGGGCAAATTCACGCGCGATTGTTGCCCTCGCTCGCGCTCGGGCTGCTGCGAACCCCAAACCCCGTTGGGGTCTTTAATTTACAGCCATATTTTGCCCTTTACGGCTGTCAAAATACACATTTATATATTTTTAACAAATCCCGAATTTTAACATTTGAAATAGGCATTTTTTAACACTTCCGAACGTCCTCCCGACTAAGTCCCGACT
>JAGHVA010000163.1 GCA_018064565.1 Candidatus Colimorpha onthohippi | reverse complement strand
AAAGTTTTACCAGACAGCCGTTGTATTTACTTGATTATAGGGCTTATACATGACAAATAACAGCAAAATCAATGACTAATGTCCATTTAGCGGACAACAATCAAAATAAAAAAGTCTTGCCTAAATGAAGCAAGACTTTTTTATATATACGTCAACCGCTCCTATTACCTCACTATAGTCATCTCTTTAATCAAACGGGTAGCACCTGCATACTTATCTATCACCCACAGCATATAGTGTACGTCCAAACAGATGCAGCGTTGCAACTCCTCTTCAAAGTCAATATCTCCACTCATGGCTTCACCATTCCCATCAAAAGCCAAACCTATCAACTCTCCACGCGCATTCAAAACAGGCGAACCACTATTACCACCTGTTATATCATTGGTGGTGATGAAACATGTTGACAACTCCCCTTTGCTATTGGCATAACGGCCATAGTCCGCCGACTCATAAAGTTCTTTCAAACGATTAGGCACCTCAAACTCAGGATCATCTGGATCCTCTTTCTGCATCACACCAGCCAATGTGGTGTAATAACTATATTGTGCGCCATCGCCAGGCGAATACGAACGGACATTGCCATAAGTGCATCGAAGCGTTGAATTGGCATCAGGCGCAAACAACTTAGGATACTGCATGTGCATGACTCCATCGGTGAAATTGCGCATTCCAGCCTCTAAATCAAAACTGACATTGGCAGGAATCATCTTCTTAATCTCTTGGTTTTTGTCATAAATCTGCTTGGCAGCCTCATAAATGGGATCTTCACGCAACTCTACCAATGATGGATTTTTTAGAAATGCTTCTAACCGCTCCGCATTCGTAAAGATAGAACGGGCAAACATGTAATCTACCATCTTGTCAAAGTTGTTGATACCATGATTTGTGCTAAACAATCCACCTCCTTGATCAACAACTTTCATAAAATCGGGTGTAAACTTGCTATCCAAACGAGGATATACATAGGCAAACAAGGCCTTCATCAGTCGAGCCTCCACTTGCTCTTCGTAATCTTTATAATAGGTAGCAGCCATGTCGCGTACGTCACTCAACAAAGAGGCATCTCCCCCCTTATCCAATGCCTTTTCAATTTTACTTCCCATCAGATAGGCATTCAACGGGAGATCACTTCCCGTAAGCAAACCTTCCACAATATAAATCTGGGCTTTCCTATACTCTCTACGCTGCTGATACGCACCTTTCAACAATCCCAAAGCCTCCGCATATTTAGGACGCTTGTCTTGCGCCCATTCCATATATTGATCTTCAATTGCTTGCTTTGCCTGCATTATCTTATTGCGTTTCAGCGCACGATTCTGCTCTGAAGTATATTTCCAATAGTTGGAACAACTGGCATATTTATCAGCATACTTAATCCGAATCACCTGACTCGCATTCATCTCTTCTTTTAAGATATTGATTTTGATAGTGCGGATGTCATGATACAACTTATTGGACACCTCCGTCACTTCGCCCAAACCATACGAAGTTAGAAAACGCGATGTAGAACCTGGAAATCCTAATACCATAGCAAAATCTCCATCTTTCACCTCGCGTATGCTGACTGGAAGATGATGCCTCGGTTGCACCGGCACATTGGACTTACTATAAGCCGCTGGACTGCCATTAGGGGCAGCGTAGATGCGAAACATCGAAAAATCACAAGTATGACGTGGCCAAGACCAATTGTCAACATCACCTCCAAAATTGCCCATTGACGATGGAGGTGCACCTACCAAACGTACATCTTTATATATCTCATATACAAAGAGAAAAAACTGATTGCCATTAAACATAGACGTTACCGTGGCATCATATCGGTTGCCCCGCTTGGCTTCCTTCACTATCTGCTCACTCACCGTCTTGATAGCCTCTGCACGGTCTGCCTCACTCATATAATCAGACAACTCTTTTGTAACACGATCGGTAACATCTTCCATCCGTACCAATATCGAAGCAGTGAGACCAGGATTGGGCAACTCCTCCTCGAGACTCTGTGCCCAAAAACCATCACGAAGATAATCGTGCTCCACAGTGGAGTGTTCCTGCAAATAGCCATAACCACAGTGATGATTCGTGGTTACAAGCCCTTTGTCCGAAATAATCTCACCCGTGCAGAAGTGACGGAACGGACGACCCTCCGTACCCAAACCTACTACCGCATCTTTGATACAGCCCCTATTGACATTATAAATATCCTCGGGAGTAAGCTTGAATCCTTGCTTTTGCATATCGGCATAGTTCTTGCCCAACAACGACAAAAGCCACATACCCTCATCAGCACTCACCGACAGAGGCAACAGAAGCATAACGCTCAATACAATACCAAAAAAACGAAATTTGCTGTTCATGATATATCACAATTAGATTGAATTTGCAAAAATACGAAAATTAGTTCAATTGTTTCTAAAGTTTTTTAAGAGTCATCAATTTACACGCTTCCACACCGCGTCAATTCCTAAAGCAGGAACACCCTTGTAATAACGTGCAGTCAAGTCTCGACCATTTTTAGACAGCGAAAACTTGACACTAAATCTTTTTCCATCAAACGGGTTATACAAAACTCCTTCTACCCATTCAGTGCCCTTATAACGTAAATTCCAAAAGATATCCACGTCTGTATAGGGGCGGTTTCGCAATTTTTTGTCTTTATTTTTTGAATCAGTGCGGATGGTACCATCTGGATTATTGGGCTGACTGAGCCACACCAAACGTCCACGATAAGTGCCATCACTATAACGAGATATCTTTACGATAGCCGTGTCGTCGCTCAACGGCGACAGCATACAGAACCGTCCAACTATCTGATCGGCAGATGTCTGACCACAAACCGAAGGCAATGCCACCATAAGCATTATCACCGACAACCAACAACACAAAACATTTCTTCTCATTCTCGATACCATTGTATTATTATTCTCTAATCTTGTTTTACACCTGTCCTTCTTTGGTAGCGTAAAAGTGCTTTTTCGTAATTGATCTTGGCATCTGTAAGCTGATTGCGCGACTGCCGCAAGTCAGCCTGTGCTTTCAGCAATTCGGCAACACTAACCATTCCTGCATCATACTGTAACGACATGCGCTGCTCTACACTGACGTTAAAATCAACATCTTCTTGAGCCATCTGAATCTCGTCAAAAGCCGCCTGCATATCCTCCCATAGTTTACGACAATACAATGCCAACTGATCTTTATAATAC
>JAGHVA010000213.1 GCA_018064565.1 Candidatus Colimorpha onthohippi | reverse complement strand
AATATATAAAGGGTAAGGATGGTTCAGACCGCATAAATGGATATGCTGTAAATTTGCTTGATCAAGATGCTCAATTTATAACAAATCAACATTTTGATGTTATTTGGATGAGTCAGTTTTTGGACTGTTTTAGCGAAATGGAGATAGAGCGTATTCTGAGTCAAGTCGCCAGAATTATGGATGATGATACTCAACTATATATAATGGAAACTTTTTGGAATCGTCAGAAATATGACCTTGCAGCATTTTGTTTGACTATGACAAGTCTATACTTCACTGCTATGGCTAATGGAAATAGCAAAATGTATCATTCGGACGATATGGAGCGATTAGTAAACCACTCAGGATTAAAGGTAAATCGTGTGGTGGATAATCTCGGACATGGGCATAGTATCATGATTTGTAAACGTAAATAATCAATATATACATCTATTATGACAAGACAAGAAATAGAAAAAAAAGTAAAGGATTTTATGGTTGAAGAGTTGGAAATTGATGAATCCAAGATTAAACCAGAAGCGAGTCTCAAAGAAGATATAGGTATAGATAGCCTAGATTTTGTCGATATTGTAGTGATTGTTGAAAAAACTTTCGGTGTGAAAATTAATCCCGAAGAGATGATGAATGTTAAACTTTTTAGCGAGTTTTGTGACTATCTTGAGAAAAAACTTCAATAACGGCAAATGGTCGAGTTGAGACATGATAATTGGGCTGGAAAAACAGACGGAACGTCATGGATGCAGCGATTATTGATAGTGGTGATTCGTTTTACTGGCTTGAGAATCGCATATGTGTTGATGTCCTTTGTGATACCATTCTATATGATACTTAATCGAAAAGGTTATGTTTCCATTAAACATTATTTTCAAAATAGGCATGGAGATAGTTATCTAAAGGCTGTGTGGCATGTATATAGAAATCATTTTGCGTTTGGTCAAGTCATTATTGATCGTTTTGCTGCCTATGGAGGCATGAAGTTTAATTTGGAGATAAGTGGATATGATTTGTTTAATAATGCGATTGAAGGCGACAAAGGAGTATTGATGTTAAGTAGTCATGTAGGTAATTATGAGTTGGCGGGGTATATGTTGGTATCAAGGAAAAAAAAGTTTTATGCAGTGTTATATGATGGAGATACAAATGTGGTGATGCAAAATCGTCAGCGTATTTTGTCACAAAACAATATATGTCTGGTTCCGCTAAAAGAAGATATGTCTCATTTGTTCACAATCAATGCTGCGCTTGATACTGGAGATATTGTCAGCATTCCTGCCGATAGGGTGTTGGGTTCATCTAAGACTGTTGAATGTGAGTTTATGGGAAGCAAAGCCGTTTTTCCATTAGGACCCTTTAAATTAGCGACACACAAAAATGTGCCAGTATTCGCAGTATTTGTATTGAGAAGCTCTCCGCAAACTTACAAGGTTTATATTAAGCAAATCTCTGTATTGTCAAATAAAAGTAACAATGAGCGCTGTTTTTTGATGGCACAAAAGTATGCTTCTGAATTAGAATCTGTTGTAAAAAAGTATCCGTATCAGTGGTTTAATTATTATGATTTTTGGCAAAATCATGAAAGCGTTAAATGAAATTGATATTTCAAATTTGATTCCCCAACGTCCTCCTATTTTATTGGTGGATAGGTTGGTCTATTGTGATGAATATGTGGTGGTATCAGAGTTGACTATTAGAGATGATAATATCTTTTGTGAGTTTGGAGTGATGGATGCTGCTGGACTGATTGAGAATGTAGCACAGACTTGTGCTGCGGGTATAGGGTATCATACTATTGTTGGTGGTAGTAAAGTACGGTTGGGAGTGATTGGAGCTATAAGTAATATGGATATAGTATCTACTCCATTGGTTGGTGACAAATTGACAACCAAGGTTATGGTAGAAGAAGAAATATTCAATATGACTTTAGTGCGGGCAGAAGTCTATGACGGCGATCTGTTATTAGCAAAGGTTAGTATGAAAATTGCTTTGACCGATAAAGAAACACAGGAATGAATAAACTGAGTGAGACAATACCTTTTGACGTAAGGTTTAGTGAGGTGGATGCGATGAATATTGTATGGCATGGCAACTATATGCTTTATTTTGAGGATGCGCGTGAAGCTTTTGGTAAAAAGTATTGTTTAGATTATTTGACTATTTTCGATAATGGTTATTATGCCCCGTTGGTAGATATTAGATTTCAGTATAAAAAACCTATATTGTACGGGATGAAACCAGAAATAACTATCAATTATGTGCCTACTGACGCGGCTAAGATTGTGTTTGATTATGAAATACATAATAGTGATGATGGAGCAATGCTTGCAACGGGATGTTCGGTTCAAGTATTTTTGGATAAACAATTTCATTTGATTTGGGTTAACCCTCCTTTTTACGAAGATTGGAAGACGAAATGGTTGTAAAATTAGCGGATAATATATTGTCACCGTTAGGTACTACTACAGCAGAAAACTATGCTGCCGTAAAAGCTGGTATTAGTGGATTGAGACGCCATGATGGTATCGGTGGTGTTCGAGAACCGTTTGTTGCATCGGTTATTCCTGAAGGGGGTGTTTGCCAAAGCGGAGTCTATTCCAGATTTGAAATGATGTGCATCAGTTCGGCTCGACAAGCCTTGAACCAAACAAACATAGACCCGTCTTCAAATAAAGTCCTTTTTATATTGTCCACAACAAAGGGTAATGTGAGGTATTTAGGAACGAATAACGTTTTTGAAGAGCCGACTCCGCCTACTGGCAAGGTGGGCGCAGATAAGCAAACTTGTATGCCGACTTGCCTGACAGCAGACAGAGAGCGAGAAAACCGACACAATGAAAAAAATGTGTACCAATTATTTAGAGAAAATTCAGTGAATAGCGACTGTTACGAAGCAATAAGCAATAATTTGGAAAATGTGCGCATTGGATGCAGTGCAAGGCGTATAGCTGGCTATTTTCATAATGAAAATACGCCAATAGCAGTCTCCAATGCTTGTGCATCTGGAGTTTGTGCTCAAATTATTGCAATGCGTGCCGTTAAATCAGGAAATTATGATTACGCTGTAGTGATTGGTGCGGATGAATTATCTCCATTTATTATAACTGGATTTCAATCCTTGAAGGCTTTGTCGTCAGAAGTCTGTAAACCATTTGATTCGGGACGTCAAGGTCTTAATCTGGGTGAGGCGGCTGCTACGATTATTTATGGCAAGTCAGACAACGTGAACTTGCAACAGTGGGTGTTGGTAAATGGTGCGGTTAGAAATGATGCCAATCATATCTCCAGTCCTTCTAGAACAGGAGAGGGGTTGTATTTAGCGCTTATGCAAGTAATGGAAAAAGCGCAACAAGATGATATCGCTTTTATTAATGCGCATGGTACAGCAACATTGTATAATGACGAGATGGAGTCCGTTGTTGTCAATCGTGTAGGTATGCAATCTATACCAATGAATAGTATGAAAGGTTATTTTGGACATACATTGGGTGCTGCAGGAGTGTTAGAAACGGTACTTTCAATGTGTGCGATAGATAATCATACAATTTTGGCTACGCGCAATTTTGAGAAAATTGGTGTGTCGAAACCCGTAAATATCTCCAGTAAGAATCAATTTACAGATAAAAAGTCTTTTGTGAAACTTATATCTGGTTTTGGTGGTTGCAATGCTGTGGCCTTATTTAGGAAAGGAGGTTGCGATGAGTGTGATTAAGCATTGGGTAAAACTGACTTCTGCCGATGTGATGGTGGATGGTGTTGAAATACCACATCAAAAACATGGCGCAGATTTATTGTTAGAACTATTCCAGGTCCACATTGGCGACTATCCTAAATTCTTCAAGATGGATGCCTTGTGTCGGGCAGGATTTGTGGCGTCAGAATTGCTTATTATGAATAATCTTGATACAAAAAGTATGGAGGGAGAGTCTTGTGGAGTAATTCTATTTAATACCGTAGGTTCTTTAGCAACAGACAAAAAATATCAGACTACAATTGATAACTATCCCAGCCCTTCAGTTTTTGTCTATACACTGCCAAATGTGCTTACAGGCGAAATCGCTATTCGTAATCACTATCATGGACCTACTGATTTTATAGTGCTTGATTATGCCGAAGCGAGTGCGGTTGTGGATATTTTGACCTATGCTTTCGAGGATAGAAAACTCAACTCATTGTTGACAGGATGGGTGGAATGCTTAGATGAAAATACGTTCGATATTCGGATGATGATTGTTGAAAAAGAGATGATTTCGAAGAAGATGCTTTTGGTAAATGAATTCAAAATGTTTTTAAATAAATAATAAACAGATGGAAGAACTGATACAGAACCTAAAAAAAGAGATTATTGAGGCTCTCAATCTTGAAGGTATCAATCCTAACGACATAGATGCCAACGCCCCTCTTTTTGAAGAGGGTCTTATGCTCGACTCGATTGATGCGTTGGAATTGATTGTGCTTATGGAAAAAAAATACGGTATAAAACTTAAGGATCCAAACGAAGGTAAAGAAATTTTTAAGTCAGTTGCTTGCATGGCAGCATATATCCAAGCAAATAGAATTAAGTAGTTTGATATGGGGCAGTTGTGGATAACTGGATTTGGAATTGTCTCTGCAATTGGTTTGGGGAAAGATCAGACCAAAGAATCACTTCTTGCCTCAAAAAGTGGTATTGGTAAAGTGTGCTATCTTAATACAGAGCATACAGAATTTCCTATAGGAGAAGTCAAGTTAACCAATGAACAGATGTCGGAGATGCTTGGTATAGACTCAGGTACACCCGTTACGCGCACTTTTTTGATTGGTACACTGGCTCTTCAAGAAGCAATCAAACATGCTCACCTAAACGCTGCTATGATAAAAAAAGCAGCTTTAGTTTCAGGAACCACTGTCGGTGGCATGGATAAGAGTGAAAAGTATTATAT
>JAGHVA010000049.1 GCA_018064565.1 Candidatus Colimorpha onthohippi | reverse complement strand
GAGTTTGTATTGAATATGTAAAAGTTCTTCGTCAGAGTGATCGCCGAAATGTTTGTCACAAGGGATATATCTACGGTATAGCATATTTGTGTTTTCAATGTGGCCTTTCTGCCAAGAGCAGTATGGGTCAGCGAAATAGACGGAGGTACCAAGTTTTCGTGCAATAGTCTCGTGTTCGGCAAATTCAGGTCCATTATCGGTTGTGATGGTTTTAACCGCACCACATCGTTTAAACGGCAGCAACATATCAATAACTGTGGAAGCAACCCCTTTGGCATTCTTGCCCAACGGGAGATTCCTTATCATGGTGTAGGATGTTGACCTTTCCACCAATGTAACCATAGCCCCTTTACCGCCTGCCCCCACAATCAAGTCCATCTCCCAGTCTCCGAATCGAGTACCATCCGCTTCAGCAGGACGTTTCTCTATACCTACCCTGTTTTTTATCGGCATGTATTTCCCAACAGGTTTCCTTCGGTGTTTCAGTTGGAAACGACAATGCCTGTACAAGTCTCCACCATGTTCTTTATCCTTACGAATATATTCGTAGATGCTTGACTTTGACACCATCCTATAGCCTTTAATATCACACCACCCTTTGATCTGCTCTGGAGACCAGTCCTCTGACCTCATCAGTTTCTTAATTCTTTGGCGTACTTCGGCGTTCATTTTCCTCGGTAAGCAAAGCCTCTCTTTTCTTATATCGGCCAGTTCCTGCGCCTGCCTAAAGGAGTAGCCTCGAGTACCAGAGTTTCTCTTAATCTCCCTGCTAATGGTTGATTTACTGACACCTATTGCATCTGCAATCACTTTTTGTGTCTTGCCTTCCTTCAAATACAGGGAAATTGCGTATCTTTGTTCCTTGGAAAGTTGTTTCATCTCTGTAACTTTTGATCGAGATGCAAAGGTAAACTTTTTTCCGCATTCAGCCCCTGATTGAGCCTTTTGACTCTTTTGGGGGTTGTTTATTTACCTTTTTCATCCTGCCTGTTTGGCTCAAAAGTTGCATTTCTTATTGGAACTTATCATATATACCTGAGGAAGACCTGCCTATACCAGAAGCCTTTTTGCGAATCACTTTGGTGTAGGATACCGCAAAATCTTCGTTTGCTATATGCTCAGGCAGGAAGTTTTGCTCACTTCTATAAGTTATTATTAAGCTAAAAAATTCATGTCTGCTTTTTGCGTCTGTTACAATATCTCCAAAAAAATGTAGCAAACAGACAAATTTGTCTCCCAAAAAGTGTGTTGCATACCAAAAATCATCTCCAGAAAAATGTATATTTATCAAGGATATATCTCCAGAAAAATGTATGTTTGCATTTTGAATAGCAACATACATACACCATGAAACGAAGGATTTACAGTAAGTTACTCAATTGGAAAAAATCACAAAACCGCAAACCTCTAATTCTCGAAGGGGCAAGACAGATTGGAAAGACTTGGATTATGAAGGAATTTGGCCGGTCGGAGTACAAAAAAATGATATATATCAACTGTGAGGACGAGCCTCGTGTTGCACCTTTATTATCTCTCGACTTTGATATAGAGCGAATTGTTTTAGGGCTTCAGGCGATTTCGGGTATTAAAGCAGACGAGGAAACGCTCATCATTTTGGATGAAATTCAAGAGGTTCCTCGTGGTCTGACAGCGTTGAAATATTTTTACGAAAAGGCACCGCAACTACATGTCATGGTGGCGGGTTCGTTGCTGGGCATCACCTTGCATCAGGGAACATCTTTCCCTGTTGGAAAAGTGGATTTAATACCCATGCATCCTATGGATTATCTTGAATTCCTCGATGCGGTAGGTCAACATGCTCTGGTTGACATCTTGCTTTCGAGAGACTGGGAGCTGATGGGAACCATGCACAATCGGTATGTCGAATATCTGCGACAGTATTATTTTGTTGGCGGAATGCCCGAGGTGGTGAAATCCTTTGTGGAGAAAGGCGATTTGTCCGAAGTACGCCTACTGCAAAACAATATTCTTTCAGCCTACCGCAACGACACTTCCAAACATGCTGCGACCCATGAGGTAATCCGCATCAACCAAGTGCTGGATTCCATACCTGTCCAATTGGCCAAAGAGAACAAGAAGTTTGCCTACGGAAACATCAAGAAAGGCAGTCGTTCAAATGATTACGAGACAGCCATACAATGGCTAAAAGACAGTGGGATAATTCATCAAGTAACCAAAGTCGATAAAGGCACCCTTCCCCTCAAGTTTTATGAAAATCCGTCATCCTTCAAGCTTTATATGTCCGATTGCGGTCTGTTGGGATGTATGGCAAATGCCCCTGCCGACCAAATGTTGATTGGCGAAAATGTATTTGTTGAATTCAAGGGTGCGTTCACAGAACAGTTTGTGTTGCAGCAACTAACCAACATTGATAATCTCGACATCCATTATTGGACCAGCAAAGCCGATGCCGAGTTAGATTTCCTCATACAGCAGGAATCCAAGATTCTTCCTATTGAAGTCAAGGCCGAGACAAACGTCAAATCGCGTTCCCTCCATTCCTTTATAACAAACCACCCCGACCTTCACGGTATCCGGATTTCCATGTCTCCTTACAAAGAACAAGACTGGATGACAAACTATCCGTTGTATGCCATTTCCGCAATACTTCAGTAAGCTGCAGGCTACGGATATGTCGGCCGATAGGTAGGGGAGTAAGAGCGTACTCCTCTCTGCTCAGATGAAATTTGCTTTAAATCCATACTGACAGTTCTGTTAACATCGATTGCTATAACCGCCAATCAATAATGACTATGCACCTACAAAAGAACCATTGTACAACAATGAAATTTATAACGAATTCAGTTGTATGAGTATTGGTTGGTCTATTTTTATATAGGTAGGTAATATTCAATGCTGGCTATGGATATAGAATCATTCAATCCACCATATTAACGCTGCAGCGTAGGTTTTTGACGAAGTGTGTATTTGATGACATCATTGGATTCCACCACTCAAGTAAGGATTACAACTCCATATATGCCGTTGGTTTTATGGGTGTTAGAGTGTATGCGATATACCTAAATGGTAACATCAAGATACTTCCATATTCCAAAGAAGAGTACCTGAAGATGAAACACTTATATTACGAGAACAAAAATAACAAATCAATATAGTTGCGAACAAGCTGATACACAGCACTTCGCAAAGATGAAAAAAGAGTGTAGCCAAAATGGTTACGCTGCTTTTTTTTTGTTTATTCATTATTTTTGTGTACCTTTGCAATTTCTATAGTCATGCTGAGTGAGCACAGATGAAGCATGGCTGTCGATACATCGAGTAAGTATGAATAAGCACATAATTATACTGGCGTTAGCCATTTGTATATCCATACCATTTTGTTATTCTCAGACACCCAAAAATAAGAAGTCGGTCATTGAGGTAAATGATTTGGATGTGATATATGATGATGATGAGTACGCAGGCTTAATAATCCGTAGTTCATCGAGTACAGATGACGATGAGAGTTATATGTACGAGCGTACCCCACTTGCCCCACCTCCACCACTTATGACAGATCCTTCGGTAGAGGATAGTTTGGAGATGCCTCATATCTTTCAGTCGGTAGATGATGAAGGAGTGGATAGTGAGGAGGACATATTGAATGCCAGTTTTGACAGTGAGACTATCCATAAGCCGAAGGTAGATATCTCTCAGTTAGGTGGAGAAATTACTGTCAGGTTGTTGAATGAGGGTGGTGATGGTTTTTCGTGGCCAACGCCGCTCACGGCACGTCCAACATCGCATTTTGGTCCTCGTCGTCGTAGATTTCATTATGGTTTAGATTTAGCTACTCCCAAAGGGGATCCCATTTATGCTATGTGGGATGGAGTGGTGCGTATCTCAAAATACAACAAATCGTATGGCAACCTAATAGTGATAAGCCATAATAACGGGTTAGAAACATATTATGCGCATTTGTCGGCTCGACATGTTACGCCGGGTGATGTAGTCAAAGCAGGGGAGTTGATAGGTTTGTGT
The DNA here is from genome assembly GCA_018064565.1 of Candidatus Colimorpha onthohippi. GTDB lineage: Bacteria > Bacteroidota > Bacteroidia > Bacteroidales > P3 > Colimorpha > Colimorpha onthohippi. Next base: position 10,951 of record JAGHVA010000049.1, on the reverse strand, counting down.
GGAAACACTGGTCGTTCGTATGGGAGTCATCTGCATCTGGAGATTCGGTATGAAGGCAATGCGATGAATCCAGAAAATGTGATAAACTGCTCTACGCACTCTTTGATTTCGCCTACGTTGGTATTGACCAAAGAGTCGTTTAGAAAGGTATCAAAACAATATGCAAGCAGAAGCGGTAGTGCATCTGGCGGCAATGGTGGCAAGTCGTATTATAGAGTGCGTAGTGGTGACACGTTGGGGAAGATAGCGCAGCGCAATGGCACTACAATCTCCAAATTGTGCAAACTTAATGGGATAGGGCGCAATAGCACATTGCAGATAGGACAAAAACTGAAAATTAGATAGTAGCGTTTGTTATGCGGTTAGATATACTCACACTTTTCCCGAATATGGTATCCATGTTTTTTGAGGAGTCGATAATCAGTCGGGCTCAAAAAAAGGGTATTGTGGAAGTGGTGTTTCACAATTTGCACGATTATTCGTTGACGAAATATGGAAGCATAGACGACTATCCGTATGGTGGTGCAGCTGGTATGGTTATGGCGGTTGAGCCAGTGGTGAACTGCATTGAACAATTGCAGGGGCAGCGTCAGTACGATGATGTCATATATACGGCGCCAGACGGGGTTCCTTTTACGCAAGGTGTGGCGAATGAGCTTTCGATGTGTCAGAATCTTATGATACTTTGTGGGCATTATAAAGGTATAGATGAGCGGATTAGAGAGCATTTTATTACAAGGGAAATCAGTATAGGAGATTATGTGTTGACAGGAGGGGAGTTGGCGGTGGCGGTGATAAGTGATGCGGTGATACGTCTGTTGCCTGGAGCCATCGGAGATGAGCAGTCGGCATTGGCCGATTCGTTTCAAGATGGGTTGTTGGCACCTCCCGAATATACACGTCCAGCCGAGTTTAGAGGGTGGCGTGTTCCAGAGGTCTTGCTTGGTGGAAACCATGCTAAGATAGAACAATGGCGTTATGAGCAAGCTCTTGAGCGTACGCGTCAGCGTCGTCCAGACTTGTTGAAGAAATAAGCGTTTTTGATTGCTGAGCCTATCCGCCAGTAGCGAGAAAGCCGACGCAAGGGAGGTTATGAGCACCGCTTATTAAAAGAAAATTCAGAGAATAACGACTATTGCGAAGAAATAAACCAATATATAGCTACTTATTTGAATCAGAAAATTGGTTGTTTATAATTACAAATAACAGCAGTATGACAGAGTTTGAAAAATTTGCCACCCGTCATCGTGGTATCAGTAGTACAGTCTTGGACAAGTACACATCGCAAATCAACAGTTCGCTTACCCCATATATTATAGAAGAGAGACCCCTAAATATCTCCCAATTGGATGTGTTTTCGCGGTTGATGATGGATCGCATCATTTTTATGGGTACGGCTATAGACGATTACACAGCGAATGTGATTCAAGCGCAGTTGCTTTTTCTTGAGAGTACAGATCCGGAGAAGGATATTCAGATATATATTAACTCTCCTGGAGGGTCGGTGTATGCTGGATTAGGGATATATGATACGATGCAGTATATATCGCCCAAGATTTCTACTATATGCACGGGGTTGGCAGCATCGATGGCAAGTGTGTTGCTTTGTGCTGGAGAGAAGGGCATGCGTTGCGCATTGCCACATAGTCGAGTGATGATTCACCAGCCTATGGGTGGTGCCGAAGGTCAAGCTACGGACATGGAGATTACGTGTCGAGAGATTCAGAAATTGAAAAAAGAGCTATATGAGATAATAGCGCGCCATAGTGGCAAAGATTATGATGAGGTGTGGAAGGATGCAGACCGTGATTATTGGATGACCTCGCAGGAGGCCAAGGCCTATGGTATGATAGACGAAGTGCTTGAAAAAAAATAGTGTAGATATGACAATAAAAGTTATCAATCACAGTCACCATCCGCTCCCGCAATATGAGACGGCATATTCAGCGGGTTTGGATTTGCGTGCTTTTTTGCCTGATGGTTCGGTGGTGATGAGACCGTTGGAGCGTAAGATGATAAAGACGGGTCTGTATATAGAGTTGCCGATTGGTTATGAGGCGCAGATACGTCCGCGCAGTGGGCTTTCGTTGAAGCATGGGGTTACGGTATTGAACGCTCCAGGTACTATAGATGCGGATTACAGAGGCGAGTTGTGTGTGGTGTTGATCAACTTATCAGATCAGGATTTTACAATAAATGATGGGGATCGTATAGCGCGCAAATGGTTGTGGCTCGTCACGAGCAAGCGGAGTGGTGCGAGGTGCAGGAGTTGTCAGGCACAGACAGGGGAGATGGAGGATTTGGTCATACCGGAAATAAATAATCATAAAGATGTTGCGAACAATAAGGAATAGTATTTTGATAATATCGTTTGTTGTGTGTTTGTCATGTGGTGGCAGACCTGCTGATTTGCTCAGCGAGCAGCAGATGGTGGACTTTTTGACAGAGGCTTATTTGATAGAGGGTTTTTATGGCATTGAAACAGGTTATCATTATGACGAACTCACTCCTGAAATAATAGGTAGTTATGAGGAGTTGCTGGACAGGAAAGGTATTAGCCGTGATCGTTTTGAGCGGAGTGTAAAATATTATATGAGCAAACAGCCTGAGCAGTATAAGCACATCCACGACATGGTGGTGGAGCAGTTGGAGGAGCGCAGCAATTCAGAAACAAGAGAATAAAGAAAAGAGCAATTCACGTTGATGAATTGCTCCTTTTTTTTATTCTCTTGGTGGGAGTTACTGGGTTCGAACCAGTGACCTCATGCTTGTAAGGCATGCGCTCTAAACCAGCTGAGCTAAACTCCCGATAACAGAGGTTTTGATACCTTTTGTCTTTTCGTACCCGGGGCCGGGGTCGAACCGGCACGAGTGTTACCTCATCGGTTTTTGAGACCGACGCGTCTACCTATTCCGCCACCTGGGCATGATTTCCAACTCTTGAAATCGGTTGCAAAATTACGCACTTTTTTGGAACTGACAAAATTTTTTTGTGGTTCGTCAAAATATTAGTACCTTTGTAAATCCTATGGAGGTGGTGAATGATGGTATATGTGTATGGTATATAGTGTGTTGCAAGGTGATTGATACGTGGGTAGAAAAATGTAATTTTGTATATAATAGTATATTCAACGTATAATAAAAAGTAAAACAAAACAACATCATGGGCGTAAACAGCACTGATAAAGTATTTATTTTTGCAGGTCGCGCGACTAAAGAACTTGCAGGTCGTGTGGCGGAGAAATATGGAATACCGTTGGGCAAGTCGGAAGTGTTTCAATATGCTGACGGCGAGTTTCAGCCTTCGTTTGAGGAGAGCATACGTGGGGGTGTGGTATTCATTATTCAGTCCACGATTCCGCCTACGGACAATTTGTTTGAATTGTTGATGATGGTGGATGCTGCTCGCCGTGCGTCGGCGTCCAAAGTGGTGGCGGTGATACCTTATTATGGTTTTGCCCGTCAGGATCGCAAAGACAAGCCGCATGTACCTATTGCATCCAAGATGATAGCCAATATGCTTACGGCGGCTGGTGTGGATCGTATTGTTACGATGGATTTGCATGCAGATCAGATACAGGGTTATTTTGATATTCCGGTGGATCATTTGTTTGGCAGTTCGTTGTTTATGCCGTATATTCGGGAGAAATTTACGGGAGATGATGTCCTTTTTGCTTCGCCTGATCTTGGCGGTAGCCGTCGTGCTGGTATGTATGCGAAGATGCTTGACAATGGTTTTGTGATGTGTTATAAGCATCGCAACAAGCCCAACGAGATTGGCGAAATGCGGTTGATTGGCGATGTGAGAGACAAGCATGTTATTTTGTTGGACGACATCATTGACACGGGTACGACCATCTGCAAAGCTGCGGGTATCATTATGGATAATGGAGCCAAGAGTGTGCGAGCTATGATTACGCATCCTGTTCTTTCGGGTAGTGCTATTGAGAAAGTAGAGAATTCTGCGCTTGAGGAGTTGGTGGTTGCGGATACCATACCGTTGAGACGTCAGAGCAGTAAGATACACGTCTTATCTACTGATTGGCTCATAGCGGAGGCTTTGCGTCGCATTGTGAGTTACGAGAGTATTGAGAATTTATACGAGACCACTATTCATCGCAAAGGGGTTCCGAGCAAGTTTTAATAGTCTTTTTAGACACAATTCAATAATAATCAATTAAAAAACAAAAAAATCATGAGAGTAGTATCTATGAGCGGTTCTCTCCGCGAGAACGTAGGGAAAAAAGATGCTAAGGCACTCCGTCGTGAGGATAAGGTGCCTTGTGTGATGTATGGTAAGACAGAGCAAGTTCAGTTTGCTTTGAATCAGACAGACTTCCAACGTATCCTTTTCAACCCAGCACCTTGTTTTATCGACATTCAACTGAATGGTGAGACCCGTCGTGCCATGTTGAAGGACATTCAGTTTCATCCTGTGACTGAGATTGTTTATCATGCTGATTTTTACGAATTGAGCGATAACAAGCCTATAGTCATGTCTATACCTGTTCATACCACGGGTACTTCATGTGGTGTGATGAAGGGTGGCAAGCTGGTCTGCAAGCAGAAACGTCTTAATGTAAAAGCTTTGCCCGCCAATATGCCAAGTGAGGTATTGGTAGATATCACCAATCTGGATATAGCCCAGCGTGTGAAGGTTCAGGATATTCCGACCGAGAATTTTGAGATATTGAATGTAAAGAGCAGTGAGGTAATCACTGTTAATAGTACGCGTGCAGCGGCAGTTGCCGAAGCTGCGGAATAATTAAATAGTATTAGACTATTAAGTTCAGGTCCAGATTTTTTACAATCTGGACCTGTTTATTTTTGTTTCAGCCGAATGATGAAAGTCAGTCAGGATGCCTATTGCATAGGTCTTTTTTATAGTTATGCGTTTCCATCTATTATGCGTGTTGCTGTAGCATCAAGTGCAAGAGTCACGGGCAATAGACACGTTGCATTCATCTTTGCGTATAGATTATTCGATGGTTAATTTGTTTTCAATCATCCGCTGCATATAGCTTTGGACAATGGCTTTTAGGTGCTGTACCATTGATTGTTCTTTTTCGGGTTGTGTGCCTAATAGATTGTGTTGTTGGAGGGGGTCGTCATGTAGGTTGTAGAGTGCTATGGGTTTAGTGCCGTCAAATTGCAGCAAGTAGTTGTCCCATAGGTATTGATACATGCCGTTATAGTTGATAGCCCAGCATTGTTCTGGGGGTGTGTTTAGAAGGTCTTTCCCAAAAGCGATGTAGGGTTTGTTATAGCCGAGTATGCCTAATAGTGTAGGCATGATGTCTATTTGTTGTGCTATAATGTTGCTCATACCAATAGGAAGTGTTCCTGTGGGGTCGTAGAAGATGATGGGAACCAGAAGGCTTCCTACGCTGGTAGTGTATTGGGGATATTCGGACTGGTTGGTATGGTCTGCAGTGATAACAAATATAGTGTTATTGAACCATGGCTGCTTGCTTGCGGATGCAAAAAAACTGCGCAGAGCATGGTCGGTGTATTGGATGCCACGATGGATAGGGAGTGTGCCTTCGGGGATTGTTTTTTTGTATTGGTCGGGTAAAGGGAAAGGGTGGTGTGATGTAGCGGTGAATACCGATGCCATAAAAGGTTGTGGGAGGGTGTCAATCATGCATGACATATACTGCAAAAAGGGCTCATCAAAGATCCCCCATTCGCCGTCAAAATCGTCCATGCCGTGAAATCTTTTTTGGTTTGTGATTGCGCTTTGATGGCAATATTCGTTCATGCCGTAGTAGTATTCAAATCCGGTGGATTTAGAGAATTCGAGAAATCCCATTGAACCGTTGTCAGCGCCATGAAAGAATGCTGTTCGGTAGCCGATATGTGCCAGTTCGTTGGCAAGGCCGCTGATGTCGTTAAGGGAGGATGATGTAAGTATGTATGGCTCAATAAACATAGGAATGCTTGACAGCACGGATGGCATAGCGTCAATGCTTTTGCGTCCGTTGCCATAGCTGTGTTGGAAGGTGAGACTATGCTGTATGAGTGAGTCGAGGAATGGGGTGTAACCTTTATAATTGTTGTAGGCTCCAAAATATTCCATTCCAAAACTTTCTAAGATAATGACAACCACGTTTTTGGATTGGCAGGAGTGCAGGCAGGTATTGGTAGGGTAGTGGATGGGGTTGTAGATGCTGTCTAAAGTGCTGGTTGAGAAATATTCAGGATTATGGAATGATATTTTTCCGATGGTACGTATGAGCGTAAAAGGTGTGTTGAGAACGATATTGGTCTCGGATGGCTGGTTTACATAGCGGCCTGCCGTTGTGATGGCAATGGGGCGATGGTAGGATACTCCGCCTCGGATGCCGACAATCATGAGCATGCCCGTGCACAGATATAGCAATAAGCCAAGTCCGATTTGTCGGAAAGACCATCGGGTGATGTTGATTCTGCAATCTCTATACAGCCACCATAACAAGGCAATCATAGCTGCGCCAGCGAGAGCAAGGTACCAGTGGTTGAGGAGTTCGATACCGAATATGCCTCCTAAGTTATGTTCGTTGCTAAATTCTTGGAAGAATGAGCTGGTAGTTCGGCGGCCTGAATATTGGGAATAGACGGTGTCAATCAGGTTGAGACAAATGGCTATGCTGTTGGTAATCAAAAACAGATATTTGCACATGTTTTGCCACCATTTTTTTTGAGTAAATGGCAGTGGTAGCAGTGCGAGTAATATGTATAGCAAGTTGGTATAGCAGATGGCTGCGGTGTCGAAACGCAGACCACCGACAAACAGGTTCCAGATGGAGATATTGTTCCATCCAGAGGCATAGAGGTTCCAGTTTTCCACCAGGAATATCACTCGGCACAGCAGATAAAGTCCGTAAAGCAATAGGATATTGCTCACAAGGTGATATATGCTTGGTGCTTTGCTGGTGGTGTTTTCTGTCTGCTTGTTGAAAATGTGGTTATATTGTTTAGATTGTCGGTTCATAATTTGCTATGCTCATTGCTGGCATCTGGGTATAAATCTACAGAGCTTCTATCCAGGCTTTTAGGTCGGCTTCCATCTCGTTGTGAAAGCGAAAAGTAGGTCGGCTTCCAAAGCCGTGTCCTCCTGTAGGATAGATGTGCAGTGTGGCGCTAATGCCTTTTTCACGAAGAGCCATATAGTAGCGGATGCTGTTCTCTGGTGGTACGAGGGCGTCATCGTCGGGCAACAGCAGTATGGCTTTTGGTGTATAGGGTTTCACTTGCCGCTCGTTGCTGTATTCTTGTATTGCTGTCTTGCTGGCGTTATCGCCAATCAGGTTGCGGCGAGTGTCGGCGTGCGTCACCCCTTCGTCCATGGTTATGACGGGGTAGAAGAGTATCTGGAATGCTGGCCGGGTGGCACTGTCGCCGTGTGTTGCCACCGTGCTTGCCAGATGTCCGCCTGCTGACGAGCCCATGATGCCCACCTTGGTTGCGTCTATGTGCCATTGTTTTGCGTTGGCTCGCACTATGCGTAGTGCCTCTTCGGCATCGCTGCTTGGCACAGTGGATATGCCGTGAGGCATACGGTATTTCAGCACTATCAGTGCCACCCCTTGGTTGTTGAAGAATGGTGCCCATCCGTAGCCCTCGTTGCCGATAGCAAGTCCGGCGTAGCTACCTCCTGGGCATGCCACTACGGCTTTTCCGTTTGCCACTGATGAATCAGGCAGATAGATGCGTAGGGTGGGGCGGTAGCCTTCGGTTGCCCCGTTGTAGAACCCCATGCAGTTGGAATCTTGCCAAAGGTTCATCTCGAAGTAGGTACGTTCTTGGCATTCCGCTTTTTTTGTCGCTGTCAGGCACGCTATCGTTAGGAGGAGTGTGCTTAGGAAGAGGTGAATACGTTTCATAATGTATGCTGTTGCAGATATTTGCTGCTACTTATTGGTGATTATCTTCCCCAATTGTCACGGTCAAGGCTGCGGTAGGTGATGGCTTCGCCCAAGTGTTCGGTGGTGATATTGGCTGCGCCATCTAAATCGGCTATAGTTCGAGCCACTTTAAGGATGCGGTCGTAGGCGCGAGCCGAGAGACCCAGTTTTTCCATAGCCAGTTTCATACGTTCTTGGCATTCGGTGTCTAATTGGCAGTATTGACGAAACAGTTTGGAGTTCATCTGTGCGTTGCAGTGAATGCCGGGGTAACTTTTGAACCGTTCGGCTTGGATGGAGCGGGCAGCTATGACACGTTTGCGGATGGTGGCGCTATCCTCACCTGGTTTCATTTCGCTCAGTTGTTTGAAGGGCACTGGTGTTACTTCAATATGAAGGTCGATACGATCCAACAACGGTCCGCTGATTTTGTTCATATATTTGCGAACCACGCCAGGGTCGCAGGTGCATTCGATAGTGGGGTGGTTATAGTATCCGCAAGGGCAGGGGTTCATTGCTGCAATGAGCATGAAACTTGCTGGATAGTCAACAGTCATTTTAGACCGTGCTATAGTAACGCGGCGTTCTTCCATAGGTTGTCGCAGCACTTCGAGCACTTGCCGTTTGAACTCAGGGAGTTCGTCAAGAAACAACACGCCGTTGTGTGCCAGTGATATCTCGCCAGGTTGTGGGTTGCTGCCGCCACCCACCAATGCCACGTCCGATACGGTATGGTGAGGAGACCTAAAAGGGCGGATTGCTATCAGCGAATCTTCTTTGCGCATCTTGCCTGCCACGCTGTGGATCTGTGTAGTTTCGAGCGACTCTTCGAGGCTCAATGGGGGCAATATAGAAGGCAGTCGTTTGGCGAGCATGCTTTTGCCAGCACCTGGAGGACCGATGAGAATTACATTATGTCCACCAGCAGCTGCAATTTCTAAGGCACGTTTCACAACCTCTTGTCCTTTAACATCAGCAAAATCGTATTCATATTGATTTAGGTGGTTGGCAAATTCAGAACGGGTGTCGAACGAAGTGATTTCTATATTGCCGTTGTCATCAAGGAAGTCGATTACCTGTTTGAGTGTGTCGGCGCCATATACCTCTAAGTTGTTGACGATAGCAGCTTCGCGGGCATTTTGTTTTGGGAGGATAATACCTTTGTATTTTTCGCGGCGGGCTTGGATGGCGATGGGTAGGGCTCCTTTGATGGGTCTCAGACTTCCATCGAGCGATAACTCGCCCATAATGATATATTTATCGATATTGTCGGCCTTCATTTGTCCAGATGCTGCCAGTAGTCCGATAGCAATTGTAAGGTCGTAGGCAGCACCTTCTTTTCGCACATCGGCTGGGGCGAGGTTGACTACGATATGTTTGCCAGGAATGTGAAATCCAAACTGAGATATGGCTGTAGCCACGCGTTGTTGGCTTTCTTTGACAGCACTATCAGGCAATCCGACCATTGTAAATCCTACGCCATTATCTACGCTGACCTCGATGGTGATTGGCATGGCGTTGATGCCACAGATAGCACTTCCGAATGTTTTGACAAGCATAGAATACAGGTTTTAATAATCAGACGTTTTCCCTTTTGCTGCCTGCCAACAATCCGCAGGCAGCTTGGATATCCTCACCGCGGGAGGCTCTAAGAGTGCAGGTAATGCCATGCTGATTGAGGTAGGTCATGAATGAGTTGATAGTTTGGGTGTTGCTGGTTTGGAATGGTGCGTTAGGAGAGGCATGAAATCGGATGAGGTTGACGCGGGGCATGCCTCCGTTTTTTTTGAGTGGTTGTAGCAATTTGACGATACCGTCTGCATGGCGCAGAGAGTCGTTGTGGTTGCGGAGCATGGTGTATTCGAATGAGATACGCCGTTGTCCGCTCCAGTCGTAATGGCTCAGCAGCTGGATGGTATCAGCCAGGGGGAATGCTTTTTCCATAGGCATGATTTCGAGACGTTCATCATGAAATGGGTTGTGCATGCTTACTGCCAGATGGCAGCGGTTTTCGTTCAGAAAGCGTTCGATGCCAGGTGTTATGCCTACGGTGGATATGGTGATTCGTGTGGGGCTCCAGCCGAGGCCCCAGTCAGAGGTGAGGATTTCGGTGCTGCGCATAACAGCGTCGTAATTGTCCATGGGCTCGCCCATACCCATATAGACTATGTTGGTGAGTTGAGTACTTTCAGGGATGTCGAATATCTGATGCAAGATTTGGGCTGTGGTGAGACTTCCATGAAACCCTTGTTTGCCTGTAACACAAAAGCGGCATCCCATCTTGCAACCTCGTTGGCAACTTATGCAAAGGGTGGCGCGAGAAGGTTCTGTTGAGGTATGGGCTACAGGGATAAAAACAGTCTCAACGTAGTTGTGTGCCTGGTAGTTGACCAGAGGGTCGTTGCTTTGATTAGGGGCAATTTGAAAGAGATATTTCTTTGTGCCATCGCGTGATATTTGGCAGTCAACGATAGCAGGAGTAAACTGGAGCGATTCGGAGTCAAGTTGAGCCAACCGCCCACGTACTTTGACCGAGAGGTTGCTCATCAGTGAGAAATCGCAAACACGCTTTTTGTACATCCAGTCGCACAGCTGACTTGCCACATATTTTGGCCACCCTTCGGCGATACAGAGTGCTTGGAGTTCGGAGAGCGTACTACCAAATATAGAAGTCGTCATAATTGATCTGTTCGTTGCTGATTTCCTGCTGGAATTTGCTACAGTCAAGTTCTACTCCTAATGGTTCGCTGGGGTGTTCAAAATCGCTGCGGGGGAAGTCCAGTCTTTCATCTTTGTAGATACTCTCCATGAAATATCCAAAGATAGGTAAAGCCATACTTGCACCTTGACCGTAGCTCATATTACGGAAGTGGATGCTGCGAACCTCGCCGCCTGTCCATATTGCAGTGGCGAGTTTAGGTGTAATACCCACAAACCAGCAGTCGCTGTTATTTTGTGTTGTACCTGTCTTGCCAGCAACGGCTGTACTATATTGATTGAGGTGATATTTGTAGTTGCGTCGCACACCAGTACCGCTCTCCACCCCACCTTTCATGAGGTGAAGC
>JAGHVA010000160.1 GCA_018064565.1 Candidatus Colimorpha onthohippi | reverse complement strand
CCCATAGTGGATGTTTTTACAAATGGAACAACTTCGTCAAGTTTTGAATTTTTGCTGTCTTTGAATTCTTCCTCCATCGAGGTGGTGCCGATTGACACGGGAACCTGTGCCTCAACAAACAAGTTCAATGCGCCGTAACTGGCAAGGTTGAATCTAAAATAGGGCGTAATCAAGAATGCCGAAGATTTGCTGTTTTCAAAGTATTGAGATACGGTTTCTCCAGGATGCTTTGTGTAATCAGGCATTTGAATATTGCACTCAAGAGAACTGGACTTGGAACTTTGATAGCCTAATCCGATACCGGCTGACATTCGCTCGTTGAGTACATAACCGAACTTAAGCATCGCATTATAAGAACTCTGCATGTCGTTGTATGAGGTGTTGTCCTCGCCTTTCTCCTCGATTTTCATGCCTGGAAAAGAAAAACCGCCCGTCAAACCTACGGTGAACTGTGCGGATGCAATCACGCCCATGGATAGGGCTGTCAAAAAGAAAAATACTTTTTTCATGTGTATGATGTTTGGTTGTTTCGAATGCAAAGGTACATTTTTTTTTTGATTTGCAACTTTTTTCTACATTGAATCTCTTTTTTTTGTCCGATACTAAAAATCAGCGTATCTTTGTAGCATCATGAGTTTGGGTTGGTTCGCAGTATAGCGTTTTGACTTATAATGCGCAGTGCGAGGCCTACCTATGACAACTAATAGTATTACTAAAAACGGTATAGTCAATGAGACATCAAAATTTTATAGATCGCGATAAGTTGTACGGTCTGCTTGACAATAATGCTCCCACCGAGGAACAGTTGAACGAAATCTTGAACAAGGCGCGCAAACTGAAAGGGTTAGGGCTTGAAGATGTGGCTAAGTTGCTTTGTGTGGAGTCAGTGGCGGATATTCAAAAGATATTGGACACTGCGCATTATTGCAAAGAGGCTATCTACGGTAAGCGGTTGGTCTTTTTTGCACCTATCTATACGGGAAACGCATGCGTAAACAACTGCGTGTATTGTGGTTTTCGCAAAGATAACACACAGCTTAAACGCAAGGTGTTGACGATGGATGAGATAGAACAAGAAACAATGCAGTTGTTGCGGATGGGGCATAAACGTGCATTGTTGATATGTGGCGAAAGTCCGCGCAACGATGCCAATTATATGGTTGAGGCAATCCGTCGCACCTACGCTGCCCGCGACGAGAAAGGCAGTCGTATTCGACGCATCAATGTGGAGCTGGCTCCTATGAGTGTAGAGGATTTTGCCAAACTCAAGGCGGAGCAGATAGGCACATACGTCTGCTTTCAGGAGACGTATGACCCCATTGCATACAAGCAGTTTCATCCAGCAGGTACGCCTAAAGGAGACTATCTGTATCGACTGACTTGTATGGATAGGGCACAGGAAGGCGGTATCAATGATGTAGGGTTGGGGGTGCTGTTTGGTTTGGTGGATTATCGTTTTGAGATATTGGCATTGATGGAGCATGCACGCCATCTTGAAGAGGACTATGGCTGTGGTCCCCATACGGTCTCTTTCCCGAGGATTGAACCCGCTGAAGGAACCCCGTTTAGCCTTCCAGAAAATATCCCACACAAGGTGAGCGATAACGACTTTATGAAGATTATTGCCATTATCCGTATCGCTATGCCCTATACGGGTATCATCATCTCCACGCGCGAAACGCCAACTATGCGCGACCAGCTGATTAAATATGGTGTGAGCCAGCTAAGTGCAGCCAGCGAGACAAATCCTGGCGGCTATGAGGCGGGAGAGGGTAGTACCGACCAGCAGACCGACCATAAGAAGACGGGAGCTCAGTTTACGTTGGGCGACCACCGGTCGTTGGACGAGGTGATTAGTGTGCTCATAGATGGGGGATATATTCCATCGTTCTGCACAGGCTGTTACCGCAAGGGTCGTGTAGGAGCAGACTTTATGGATTTGGCAAAGCCAGGTTTGATAAAGCAGTATTGTAAACCCAATGCCATGTTCACATTTCGTGAATACTTGGAGGATTATGCCAGCCCAGAAACCAAAGCCAAAGGGTTACGGCTGTTAGAGGAGCTTACGCAAACGTTTGACAAAGAGGAACTCAAGAAACGTGTGGAGGGCAATCTATGCAGGATAGGCAATGGCGAAAGGGATTTGTATTTTTGAGGTAGCTTTGTTCTCAAATTATTAGGAGGGTGTAGCCGTTATGGCTATGCCCTCCTAAGTTATTCCCTCAGGCAACGCACAAAGCTCAACAACTCAATGAGACTTTAGAAATCCCATCGGATGCCGAGACTGGTAGTTGCGGTCAACCCTTCGTTTTTCATAAAGTCGATACCTGTGTGGTAGGCGCCTTCGTTGTTAACACCAAGTTCCAACGACCCGATAATATTCAGGTTTGGGCAGTCGAAATGACGTCCTACGTTGTACCAAAGCTCAAAGAGGTTGAAGAGCGATGCGTGGGTTTCCTTCTCCTTACCATCAACGGTCCAAACAGTGTGGTTGCCATAAAAATCTGTGATGTCTTTGAAATGAAGCCCTGTGACACCAAAGATATTGTGAAATACGGCTATGATAGAAAATTGGACGGGTACAGATGCATTATGGCCGCCTACAGGTTGCCGATAGTAAAGTCCGAGCGCAACCATGTTGCTGAAGTCGGTATTGTGAATCAAATATTGCGTACCAACGAGCAGAGTGTTGGTAGCAAACTGTCCGCCATTCCATTCGAGGTGCAAGCTCCATGCGTCAAATGCGGTGCCATGCCAGAAATTGAGTTCGCGTTCTATCTCGGTGTAAAATCCTGTTGAGGTGTGACTGTCGGTATTGAGTGGATGAAATAAATTGGAGATCATATAGGTGCTTCCCCAGCGGTCGGTACTGACAAGTTCAAAGGCAGTTACGGGATGTTCCCGTCCGAAGCTATAGGTCTCGCGGATGTTGAATTGTGCAAAGACAGTTGTGACCGTCATCAGCAGTAGCGGCAAAATAAAATAATGTTTTTTCATTGTTCGTCCTCCTTTTGGATGGTTAAGAAATTACGACATACAAAGGTGTGAATTAAGAAAATGCAAGCTATGATAATACCGACAACGTATGGTGCGGTGTCGAAGCCTCCTAATAATTTGCTGGTGGGGCGTACCACAAAAGGAGTGAGAAATTCTCCTAAGAAGAAGGCGATAGACATATAGGGCATCACGCTGGTAACTACATCTTTGCCGCCTCTAATGGCCACTACAGTGTTGAGTTGCGGGATACCTACGCCATTGGCGATGGCAAGGCAGACGATACCGATGATAAGAAATCCAATTTGTGTACTGTATGCCAAAGCTGCGAAACCAATAAGGAATGTGATTGGGGCAACATACGGCAATATTTGCCTATTGTGTCGGGCAATACGCATGTAGTTGAGGTCGATGACGAGTGCTAAAGCATCGCGGGTCGCCATGAGTAGGGTCATGATTCCTAATGCCACAGCACCTGAGTGGAGCGTGATATTGGCAAAATTGATTACGAATGTGAAAAAAAGCATCATGGTGAGCATCATACCAAATATGCAGGGCATGAATTTGATAAACATACCTTTCTCAATTTGTTTTTTTTCTGGTATGAGGCTTTCGTTCGGAACAAAACATACAACAAGTATTAGCGGAATGATGCCGATAAGGTAGATAAGAAATGTGTAGTTCCAGTTGATGCTAACCAGCATGCCGCTGACCAATGTGGCAATCAATGCGCCAAATTCGTTCATCGAAGCGGAGTATCCCATCAGTCGGCTTTGATCTTTGGCAGGAAAGAAGCGGGCGATAAGGCCTGTGGTGAGGGGCATTATGATGCCAACGCTAATGCCGAGTAGCGCACGCATAATCAGGATAGGTAGTAGTTTGTCAAAGAGGAAACAACTTGCACCTGCGCCAGCATACAGGCAGAGTGCAATAATGGAGAGTGTGTGCAACTTGATATGCTTGCAGAAAAAAGGGAAAAGCAAACTTGAGATGATGATAAATAGGGCGGGGAGGCTGGCAATGAGTTGGACGAATAGTGGATTCTCATTATGAAAATGCTCGAAGATGTGGCCTAAAGCAGGAGCAACGGCAGCTCCAGTTAAGATAGAGAGTGCAGATAGTGATAGAATTGCGTAGGCTAATTTTTTCATTGCATATATTTTGTTTTCGTATAAATATTCTACAAGGCAACGTCCACACAGTGTGTGGCGCCGTTATATGATGACTTAGGGGAGACCCTGAAGCAGATAATCAAAAAAAAGGGATGCTGTTTTGTGGCAATTATGTAATTATGACGAAGGTTGCCTTTTTGCAACAGCGGTGCAATGTTTTTGATTGGGGTATGAAAAACGCAGACAATCGATGACTGATTTTCGATAAGGTAATTCTAAGAGATTTATAGTGTCTGCAGTGAATGGCACGATATGTGTGAGTGGTGTCTTGAATCTGTGTAAGACTGTGGTTGTCAATGATATTATCTGCGTTCATGGCCGTCACCAGCCCGCAGACCAGATGGGGACAGTTTCCCTTTCGTTTTGTGTTTGTCTTCATTTTTTTTGAGTTTGTTGAAAATGGATAATTATGATTTTTTTTTGAAAAAAAGCGGACTGGGTCATAGAATAGACCCAGTCGCACTTTTATCTATTGTCGAGTGATCAATACTTATAGAAACCTTCGCCAGTTTTGCGTCCTAAAAGACCTGCGCGAACCATTTTGCGGAGCAGTGGGTGAGGACGATATTTGGGGTCGCCATACTCGTTGTAGAGTACCTCCATGATGGCAAGGCATACATCAGGTCCGATAAGATCGCCGAGAGCCAGCGGTCCCATTGGATGGTTGGCTCCAAGTTTCATGGCGTTGTCGATATCCTCGGCAGAGGCTACACCATCGGCTAAGATGCCGACGCCCTCGTTGACGAGGGGAACGAGGATGCGGTTGACTACAAATCCGGGAGCTTCGTTTACCAATACAGGCGTCTTGCCCATCTGCGTGGCTAATTCCACAATCTTGTTGCAGATATCCTCGCTGGTTTTCTGCCCCTTGATAACCTCTACAAGTTTCATGACAGGTGCGGGGTTGAAAAAGTGCATGCCGATAAAGCGGTCTGCACGTTGGGTAGTGGCTGCAATCTCGGTAATCGAAAGGCTACTGGTATTGGTGGCAAAGATACAGTCGGCTTTGCATATTGGGTCAAGGGTGGCAAAGACTTCTTTCTTGAGGTCCATGCTTTCGGAGGCTGCTTCGATGACGAGGTCGGCATCGGCAAAGGTAGCGTAGTCTGTAGTGGTTGTAATATTGGACATAGTGGCATCCATGGCGGATTGCTCTATCTTGCCCTTGGCAACGAGTTTGGACAACGATTTGAAGATATTGGCTACAGCCTTGTCGGCACTTGCCTGACTGCGGCTTTTCATTACTACTTGCATGCCAGCCTGAGCTATGGCTTGCACTACACCGGACCCCATGGTACCGGTACCGATAACATAAATCTTCATGGTTTTGCTTTTTTTTATTGTAAGTTACTAATTATTTTTTCAAGAATGCTGCCATACGGCTCTTTTGGTCGTCGGTGGAGAAGCATTGACCAAAAAGTCGGTTTTCGTAGGCGATAGCATCATCGGCAGGGAGGTCGTATTCAGCGTTGATGCACTCTTTGGCGTAGGCTAATGCTATAGGCGCATTGGCTACGATAGCTTGTGCCAACTGGACGGCTTCATCGATGAGTTGCGGCTGTTCATACACGGCGTTTACAAGACCGATGCGAAGCGCCTCATCAGCCTTGATCGGTTTGCCCGTATAGATAAGTTGCTTAGCAATACCCATCCCGACCAAACGAGCCAATCTGACGGTACCGCTGAAACCAGGTATGATACCCAGACCTACCTCTGGTTGACCAAAGCGGGCATTGGCAGAGCAGATGCGGATGTCGCACGCCATAGCCAGTTCGCATCCACCGCCCAACGCATAGCCGTTGACTGCTGCGATGACAGGTATGGAAAGTGTCTCTATCTTGCGGAATACACGTGAGCCACGCTGTCCGAACGCCTCGCCTTGAGTTGCATTGAGTGTGGCCATCTCAGAGATGTCGGCACCTGCAACAAATGATTTCTCACCATCACCAGTGATGATAAGCGCACGAGTGGATTGTGTGTCGATATGGTCAATAAACTGTTCCATCTCGTTCAAGATGGCACTATTGAGTGCATTGAGCGATTTTGGAGCAGATATAGTGCAGATACAGATGGTATCGCGTTGCTCGATTTTTAAGAAGTTGTAATTCATGATAATAATGCTTGATGGGGGGTGTCAGCCCAAGTTCGTTGGATTAGTTGTAAGATTTGTTTGCAAAGGTATGATTTTTTTTTGAATGAATGAAGATTAAAATTATTGTTGTCCAGTAAACATTTACAACCAATCGCTTATTAGGGGCGTTGCCCCTATAACCCTACATCATTTCTTTCTGCTTGCACAGAAAGAAACGAAGCAAAGAAAGATGCACCGCTGTGCGAAAATTTCTAAAAATCTGTCTTACATGCCTAAAGCGTGTAAACTCGCTGCTTCGCAGCTCAGACATACACGCTTTTTAACGGCATTCCAGACAGATTTTCTTTACGGAATTTTCGCAAGGCGGGGGAGGCTGCCGCACCAAAAGGGCTTCAGTGGTTTGCTGTTGGGTGTCTTCCCTTTTAATCGTCAATTAGGGGCGTTGCCCCTATAACCCTACTTCATTATCTTTGCCTCATCAAGCTCGGCAGCCTTCGGCACTGCTTGCATAGAAAGAAACATAATTTGCAATTATCGATAAACTCTTACCAGACAATTATGTAGGTTAAAATAATTTTAGTCGCAAAGGACATATAGGTCGTCTCGCTGATTGAGAAAAAGTATGGGAAGTTTTTCTGGATTTCGGATTACCCGTTGTTCGGGTGTCCCGATAATCCATTCGAGCATGTCTCGGTCGCGGGTGTCGGTAGTGAGGGAAATGAATAACGATATGTTGTGTTGTGCGGCATAGCTTACTGCTGCGGGTTCGGTGAATAGCTTACCGCCAGAATAGGTTTGCGTATGATAGTGGATGTTGAGGTCGCCAAATATTTTTTCGACAAAGCGCATGTTTTCGTAGCATGCGTCGCGCAGCCCCTCGTCTTTGTAATCTTGGCGCAGTATTTTGATATCGCTGCCTCCAAAACGGGCAAAATAGGATGCCCAAATCAGTTTTTCCTTACTTTCGCGTCGATAGTCGATGGTAAGTGCAGGAATGTAGAATGCTGTAGTGTTTGGATGCGGCTGCTGAACGGTAAGATAAGCTATCTGGATGTCGCGCAACAGGTGTAGTAGGTGCCGTGGATGTGTGGGCGTTTTGTGTGGTGCATCGCAATCAACTTGGACAACGATGGCTACTGCTGCCAAAAGTTTGGGAATTTGGGTAAGCACATCGTGAGTGTCGCCATGCATAGAACAGTAAGAGGTGTCGGCATAGTAGAGTGGATTAGAAGGCTGCTTGATCTGATCAGTTAATGATTGTAGCTGCATGGTGGCGGTTGATTGGTCGGGCGATTCAGCATAATGGGTATCGTGGATAGAGAGCAAAATCAACCCCTTATGCAGCATTTTAGCCAATGCCACAGCATGAGAGACAACGGGCTCTGGCTGTGAGGGCTTTGGTAGGTAGGCTATGATAAACTGATCCATTAGGAGAAATACTATCTGATAAGCGTTATATCACCTTTGAATGCGTTCTGTTTGCCAGTTAGGCAAGTGATGTTGCAGGTGTACATATACACGCCAGGTGGGCACATGGTGTTTCGGAATCTGCCATCCCAGCATTTTGTAGGGTCAGAGGTCTCAAATACTATCTCGCCCCAGCGGTTGAACAGGACAAAGTGAAAATCGGTAACGGTGGGAGCCACGCGGAAGCAAAGTTGATCGTTGATGCCATCGGCATCGGGGCTAAAGGCATTGGGAATAAACAGGTCTTCCTGTCCGCAAGCTACCTCCATGCAACCTACATGAATGGTATCGGTAAAATTGCATCCAGCAGTGTCGGTAACAGTAACGGAGAATGTGGTAGGTTGGTAAATCGTGGCAACGGGGTTGGCGGAATTTCCCTTTTGTAATAATGACTGGGGCGACCACTGGTAGGAAGCTCCTGCGATGGGGGTGATGTGTAGTTGGGTGGCTGACCCTTCATATACAGCCGAGTCGTCGGCCCATACGTGGAGGTTGTCGAAACTTTCGTGTTGCAATATTTTGAAGCATGATCGCGATGCGCACCCGTTGGTGTCGCTTACCACCACGCAGTACCTGCCTTCGCATAGGTTCCGACGTAGGGTGTCGGTATTTCCATCGTCCCACAGGTAACAGAATGGCATGTTTCGACTGTCGCTATAAGATATGAGGATATGTCCATCGCAGCTGTCGCAGATATGTGTGGAAGCATCTTTGGTGATGACGGGGGCTGGCGTGAATATGACAAACTGGCACGAAGTGCTGCATTTGCCATCGGTAATGGTAAGTGTGTGAGGATAGTTGCGGCTGGGTACGGGTCCGAACATACTGCTACCGCCTGTAGCGGTGTCAATAGGCTGCGGGTCGCCTTTGCTTTCACGGGAGCCAGGATGAGAGATAACCTGACCGTCCCAGATGTAGGTAATCGAATCGTGAGCAAAGTGGTTGGCTACAGCCCATGCGTATCCGCTGTCGTTCGGGCAAAGGGGTTGCTTGACGATAAGCGTGTCGAGCAGGTCGTAATAGTACACGTCGAAGGTGTCGTTTTCGATACAGCCTGCATCGGTATTTGTGGTGATTTGCAAAATGTAGGTTCCAGATTCGGAAGTGTAGGGATTGGCTATATAGGGGTCGCTCACAGTACCCTGAATCCATTTGTAAGCGCATCCGCTTATAGGCGAAAATCCGATTTGGACGGGAGTGGGGTCGCATTGAGCAATGGTGTCAAGGCGCCGGGAGTTGGTCCCGATTACGCGGATGGTGCGCGAGGTGCTGTCAAAGTCAATGCAGCCGCTGTTGAGGTGTGCTCGCAGCCGAACGGTATATTCACCGCCTTTGGCGTATGTGTGTGTGGGGTTGCGTAGTGTAGAGGTGGTGCCATCGCCAAAATCCCATTCAAAGGCGGTGCCTCGTCCTGTGTTGTTGAATGCGACCTCGTAGGGTGCACATCCTACGGGTACTGCGCTGAATTCAGCCAGAGCAAAATTGCTGTGGATATTGAATCGGAACACAGCGTTATTGCAGTTGTTGCTGTTGTTTACTCGGCTCCATGCGCCTGGAGTGGTTGGAAAGTCGTCAGAACTGTTGCCGTTGCACGAAGCGCAGACACTTTGGTACAATGTACCCAGCCTATCAAACCGAGAGGTACCACCATCTACATGGTCGCCACCGCCTTCGCCATGACCAGTGCCATCGTAAACCTCCCCGAAAAATGAGGCGTAGTCAAGATTGCTGGCATCCATGGAGAGGCTGAGGATATAAAAATCCTGTCCGTCGGTCACGGTTTGGAAGGCATCGGGCGTAGTCTCCATGCCTGTGGTGCCGAGCATATTCCAGTCGATATAGCGGTAGCCGTCGATGGGATTGCCATCGTAGTAGCCTACAAAATCGCGTCCCCAACCTACAGCATATACGCGATTGCACACATCGGCACCAAAAGCAGTGGGCGACAAGTTGGGACGTCCGATGCTATTGGGACTGCCAAATAGCGTACTCCAAACTAAACTGTCTAAATTAGGCGTTAGGTGTGCCAAGAATTGCCCTCCTCCAGGCATACCGTATTCGGCGTTGTGGATAAGTGTTGAACCTACTGTTTTGGTTTGACCAAAGATAAAAACATCGCTGGCATGTCCGCAGCGTACAAAATAGCATTGGTCGTACCATTGATCACCGAAAAACGTAGAAGCCATCAACTGGTCGCCATGGTACGACAACTTACATACAAATCCATCAGTTGCGCCACCAGCATAGGTGCTTTTGTAGGCATTGGCTGTAGTTGGAAAATCGGCTGATTCGGTACCTCCGCAGACCAACAAGTTGTAATCCTCATCTACCTCGATCGAATAGACGGCATCGTCTTTGCTGCCACCGAGGTATGTGCTCCAGATCATATTGGAGAGGTTATAGTCAAGTTTGAATACTATGCCTTCTTGTCCGCCAGCCGAGGCTGGTTGCACACACCCATCGGTGGTGGGAAAGTCGGTTGAGAAGGTGGTGCTGCCCACATACACGTTATTTTGGTCATCTACAATAGTTTCGCCCCTGGCACCGTCGCCGTAATTGTAGTAGAGCGAGTCGTTGCCAAACATCAGTGTTTTATATCCAGCCATGTAGTCGATATATGTGGGGGCAGTAGTCATGAGGTTGTTAAAGTCGTGCCGGAAATTCAGTCCGTCGTTGGCTGATCCGCCTACATAAGTAGAGGCTTGCAACTGAGAGCCATCGGCAGAAAAACGGCTCACGAAGATGTCGCTTCCGTTTGGGAAGTTGATTCCATTAGACTCATAAAACAATGGTGTCCCGCCATGGAATGTGGTGTCGAAGGCTGTAGGGGTAACAGGAAAATCGTTAGAGCCTGTAGTGCCAAACAACACCAGTTCGTCAAAAGCATTGACGAAGAGGCTGTGAGGCATGTCGGCTTGATTGCCACCGAGGTAGGTGGCATAGAGACGGACGGAACCAGTGGTGTCGAACTTGAATATTGATATATCTGTTCCGCCATGATAATTGGTGTCGAATGCTCCAAGCGAGGTAGGGTAGCCAACGTCAAATACCAGTCCTGATGTGTAGGTGTTTTTTTCAGAGTCATAGGTGGCGGTAGTGCCCCAGTTGTCGGCAGTTGCCCCCGTGTAGGTGGAGAAGATAAGTTGAGGGTCTATTACGAGTGGCTGTTTGTGATTGTAAGAGCCTATTTCAAATTGCAGTAGGTTGTCAGTTAGGCGATATTGAACAGGAATGGCGACATTTCCAGTGTCGCATTCTTGATAAGCATAAGGAGCCAATTCGGTGATATCGGTGGCTGTGGTTTGTATCAGAATGTCGCCGTTGCGTGTTTTTTTGATACGAGAGGCACCCTCGTAGCGGATGGCTATCTGACGGATATCGGCATCTGGTGCCACAATAAGGTTGTATTTGAGCCCTTGAGTAGTAGCCTGAAGCGATAAGTCGATGCCGTGCCATACATTTGGATAAAATACTGTCCCATAGTGGTGTACGTGGTGCCTCCAGCGTTTTCTGTCACGGCCAAGGTAGTAGTTGTCGTAGGTCTCAGCCTGATCAAGTCCTTTCGGACATGTGTGTAGCGCATTCACAAACGACATGCGGTAGGCATGGTAGCGCTGGGGATGATGATGGATGGCGTGGGCGGGCAAGGTAGGGTCGTTGGCATGAACAACCAGTGTTATAGCAGCAGAGTCTGCATAGATTATCGATTTGGAAGTATGCGTCTTGAAGCAGAACGGGGCATCCCACTGACCCACATTCTCGATAAAGGTAACTCGGGAATTGTTCTCATGTGAAGAGTGTTGGGCATGGTTGCTTGGTGTTGTAGCAAGTGCCTGCATTAAGGTTAGCAATAGCCCGATAACAAACGCAAATGGTTTAGCAGAATGTAGCATGATGCGGGAGGGTTATGAAATTGCAAAGGTACGCAAAAAAAATACATGTTGGCAGACAAAAAAAATAGGTCAAGTGATAGTTTGTCAAAATATCAGTTGTGCCGCTTTTGAAAAAAATATTCAAATCGCAATAAAATGTGTATTTTTGCAATATGATTGATAGGGCTACGATAGACAAAATCATGGATGCCGTCCAGATTGTGGATGTTATCAGTGACTACGTGTCGTTAAAAAAACGTGGAGCCAACTATATAGGGTGTTGCCCATTCCATAACGAGAAAACGCCATCGTTCTATGTCTCGCAAACCAAGGGAATATACAAGTGTTTCGGCTGTGGAGAGAGTGGTAATGCTGTTGGCTTTTTGATGAAGCACGAGCATTATACCTATCCAGAGGCGTTGCGGTTTTTGGCTAATAGGTATCATATTGAAATTGTTGAGGAAGAGCAGACCCCAGAGCAGAAAGAGCGGCAGACGGAACGAGATGGGTTGTTTCATGTGAGCGAGTTTGCGCAGAAATACTTTGCCGATTTGCTGTATAACGACCCGATGGGACAGGCTATTGGGTTGAGCTATTTTCATGGGCGGGGATTGAGTGATGAGATTATCAAACGTTTCGGTTTAGGATATTGTAAAGAGGAGTGGACTGATTTTACCGACCATGCTCGGCGGAACGGTTATAGTGATTCGGTGTTGGAGAAAACAGGTCTTACGATATTTAAGGAAGACGGTAAGTGTTTTGACCGATTCAAAGGGCGCGTTGCCTTCCCGATTTTTAGTGTGAGTGGTCGTGTGTTGGGCTTTAGTTGTCGTATTTTGACCAACGACAAAAAGCTTGCAAAATATGTCAACTCGCCCGATTCTGAGATTTACAACAAAAGCAATATCCTTTATGGGTTGTATCAGGCGCGAGGGGCGATTGGAAAGGCAGACAAGTGCTATCTTGTAGAGGGTAACGTAGATGTGGTTTCGATGCACCAAAGTGGTGTGGAAAATACGGTGGCATCGTGTGGTACCTCGCTAACGGTCAATCAGGTGCGTCTTATCAAACGCTACACTTCGAATGTTACGGTACTTTATGACGGTGATGCGGCGGGTATCAAGGCAACGCTCAAGGCTGTCAATCTGCTATTTGCAGAGGGTTTGCATGTGAGGATGGTGCTTTTCCCAGATGGGCACGACCCTGATAGTTATGCTCAAAAGTATGGTTCAGACCAGTTGCAGCGTTATCTGCAAGAGCATGAGGAAAACTTTTTGATGTATCGTGCGCACTTGGCGGGAGAAGGCATCCGTCAAGACCCTACCAACAAATCCAGATATGTGGGAGAGATAGCGGCTTCGATAGCTTTGGTGGCAGACCCCTTGGAACGCACAGAATATATCACGCAGTGTGCGTATATCTTCCAAACCTCGGAGCAGCAACTGTCTAATATGGTAGCGCGGGTGATGGCCTCGGCTCGCCAGAAAGCTTACGATGAGGCTCAGGCTGCAGAAAAAAAAGCCGATGCTAACGAGGAGCGTAAGACGGATAATGCGGCAACTTCGACACAGGGTGTAGGTATGCCTACGCCGCCCGACGACCTCTTTTTGCCAGGCGACGAAAGCCCAGATGCCAATGCTCAAGCGGCGCAATATACGGTGGCGACACAAGTGGCACCGCATCAAGAGTTGCCACTCGACAATCCTGCCGCTGCACAAGAGCAGCAGATAGCGCGGCTACTTGTAGTCAATGGGTCCAATCTTATCAACAAAATGGATATAGACAGTGAGGGCAACCAAGTAATATATGAATTTAGGGTGGCAGACTACCTTGTGGCTGCCATAGTCAACGACGAACTTACATTTGATGACCCCATGTGTCAGAAAGTGTTTGACCTTTATCGGCAAGCGGTGTGTGATAATCAACCATTGCCTGATGCCAACTATTTTGCGCGGTGCGATGACGCACAGTTGCGGAATTTTGCCCTCTCTCAGATGATGAGCCCTTACGAGGTGAGCGAGAAATGGGGCGATGATGATCATAGGATTCTGGTTCCGAAGCCAGAAGAACGTGTGGATATGGATGTAGAGGAGTCGCTGAAAACATTTCAAATCAAGAAACTTGACCAGCAAATAGCACAGGTAACCCGAAAAATCAAGTCATGTGAATCGGAAGGGAATATTGATGATATGCTGATTGCAGTGTCTGAGAAAAATGAGATGCAAAAGAAACGTCGTCAATTGGGCGAAGCATTGCATAGAATTATTGGATAGCAAAATAACAAAACATTAGGATAACTGTGGATATCAATCAAATTAAACGTCGTTACGGTATAGTGGGTAACAATCAGCAGTTGTTGTTGGCTTTAAGCAAGGCAGTGCAGGTGGCACCCACCGATTTGAGTATTTTAGTTACAGGCGAGAGTGGTGTAGGTAAAGATGTGTTTGCACGTATTGTGCACGACAATAGTACATGTCGCAAGGCGCAGCAGGGCAAAGGTGTGGTGTCGGTGAACTGTGGCGCAATTCCAGAAGGTACTATAGAGAGTGAGTTGTTTGGGCATGTCAAAGGGTCGTTTACTGGAGCAGACAAAGACAGGAAAGGCTATTTTGAAGAGGCTGATGGGGGTACAATATTCCTTGATGAGGTGGGCGAACTGCCGTTGTCGATGCAGGTGAAGCTGCTTCGTGTATTGGAAAATGGAGAGATTATGCCTGTTGGCTCCTCTATAGCACGCAAGGTGGATGTTAGAGTGGTGGCAGCCACCAATGTTGATATTATGGCGGCAATCAGAGCAGGGCGTTTTAGGGAAGACCTTTATTATAGGCTTAACCAGATTGCTATTCATATCCCAGCTTTGCGTGAGCGGCGAGACGAC
This sequence comes from Candidatus Colimorpha onthohippi, assembly GCA_018064565.1. GTDB lineage: Bacteria > Bacteroidota > Bacteroidia > Bacteroidales > P3 > Colimorpha > Colimorpha onthohippi. Next base: position 12,992 of record JAGHVA010000160.1, on the reverse strand, counting down.
ATACCGTTGCTTTTCCGTAAGTTCTCGTCTGATATGGCAGAGAGATTTGGCATGCAACCTATTTTTCTTGATGAGGGAGCAACGGAATTTTTGTGCAGTTATCCTTGGTATGGCAATATCCGCGAATTAAAAAATGTAACTGAGCAGATCTCAGTGCTGGAGCGCGAACGCAACATTACGCGCAGTGTCTTGGAAGGGTATCTTTCACAAGTCTCATCTCAGACGTTGCCTGCAGTTGTGGGTTCTTATGCGGTTGACCAAATTAGTGATAGGGAGCTTTTGCTCAAAGCACTCTCAATGGGGCAGATGATCAACGAGATGCGCGCGGAAATCAATGAATTGCGGAATATAGTAACTCAATTGGCGTCAGGAGGAGTCCTGACGCATGCCACAACGTTACCCATTCAGCCCATCCAGCATTCGCAGGGTGCTTCGCTGATGCCAGGCAGCGACATGCGTTTTATCGCTCCCTCCGAAAATCCCTCGTATGTCGAATCTACTCCATTGCAGGAACCTGTATTGGTTGATGAAGATTCGCTTGCACTTGATGACCGTGAGCGCCAGGCTATTGAGATAGCATTGAGCCGACATCGAGGCAACCGTAAGCTGGCAGCCAACGACTTGCATATTTCGGAACGTACGCTCTACCGTAAGATAAAAGAATACAATATTACCGACTAATAAATTTTCTGTCCATTGGATACCAACGATATTCAAATCTCGCTGCCTGCATCCAAAAGTCTGTCCAACCGTTGGGTAGTAGTCAATTATCTACTTAAAGGACAGATGCAGTTGCGAAATCTCTCTACGTCAGACGATACGCAACTACTCAGGCTTCTTTTGCGGCAGCTGAATCAAGGCGGCGACTCGGTTTACTATTGTCATAATGCAGGTACTGTGGCTCGGTTTCTACTTCCGCTGCTATGCTTGCGTGCAGGTAGCCACACGCTTACGGGTAGTGAACGTCTGTGTCAGCGGCCTATCAGTGAGTTGGTCGAAGCGTTGCAGTCGTTGGGTTATACAATTCGCTATCTCCGTCAGCCCGGACAGCTCCCAGTGCAAGTAGATGGTGGTAGTGTGCCACAGCGCAAGCAGGTAACTATTGTGGCAACTCGTAGCAGCCAGTTTGTGTCGGCATTGATGCTTATGGCACTTGCTTTGCCTATGGGGCTGACTATCAATATTGTCGGACATCTTACCAGCCGGCCGTATATTGATCTTACAGCCTATGTGCTGCGCGAAGCAGGTGCTACGGTTTCGGTATCGCCCAATGGTCATATCTGTTATGTTACGCCACCGCCGCAGTTGCCTCTCCGCAAAACCATCACAATTGAGAACGATTGGTCGTCGGCTTCCTATTTTTATGCGATATCGTCTCTGTTGCCAGGCGTTCGCATACGATTGCGCAACCTTCCGCTGCCAAGTGTTCAAGGCGATTGTGTAGCGGAGCGGCTGTTTGCACAGTTGGGTGTGCGCACACAGTTGGTCAAGGCTCCTTATCGGCGTCAGGTGGTGTCGTTGTGTTTGGTGTCGGATGCCAATCAGCGTCAGCCTCAGGTGAATTTCAATTTTACTGATGCCCCCGATTTGTTGCCTGCGGTGGCTGTAGCTTGTGCTGCATTGGGTATTGATGCCAGACTGCGAGGATTTAGGACATTGAAAGACAAAGAGTGCGACCGGATAGAGGCGTTGCGGTCGCATCTTCAGCAGATGGGGGTGCGTGTGCAGGTAACCGATCAGGTGATGCGACTATTCCCTTCGGCAATCAATCCACAAGGCACGATAGATAGTTGTGGAGATCATCGCATAGCTATGGCATTTGCAACGCTGATGGTTCTTAATCCCGAACTGCGAATATCACAACCAGAGGTGGTCTCCAAATCGTTTCCTGATTTTTGGAAGCAGATGGAACAGCTGGGTATAGCATTGGGTATGAATCTGACAGTAAATCAAACACCCGATTTGTGATAGATATCGTATAGCACCCTGCAATACTTGTTGGTTTGGGTTCTGTTACAACAATCAATATGTCAAAAAAGTTGATTATAGTGGTAGGAGCCACGGCATCGGGCAAGACTGCGCATGCTATCACATTGGCATTGCGTCATCACACCGAGATTATATCGTGCGATTCTCGACAGTGCTACCGCGAGCTCAATATTGGAGTGGCAAGACCTACGCCCAGCGAACTGGCCATGGTGCCCCATCATTTCATAGCATGCCGGTCGGTATTGCAACCGTACAATATTTATGAATACGAACAGGATGCCATGTCGTTGCTGAATCGTCTTTTTGAATGTCACGATGTTGTGGTGGCTGTGGGTGGCAGTGGCTTATATGTGGAGGCGCTGCGTTCGGGGGTTGCTGTATTGCCCGACCCAGCGCCAGGGTTACGGTCGTTGTTGCAGTCTCAGTTGGAACAAGAAGGAATCGGTTCGCTGCAACGGCAATTGCTGCAATTGGATCCTGATTATTATCATCAAGTGGATCTCAACAACCCTATACGGTTGCAGCGAGCATTGGAAGTCAGCATCACGGCAGGCAAGCCGTACAGTCAAATTATTGCCAGCCAAACACGAAACGAGCGTCCGTTTGAAGTGGAGCTTGAGATGGTAAACCGTACCCCTGACGAGTTGCGAACGCGTATCAACCTAAGAGTTGACGATATGATTTCGCGAGGCTTGCAGCAAGAGGTCGAGAGTGTGTGGCATCTGCAGCAACTCAATACATTGCAAACGGTTGGCTATCGTGAATTTTTTGCCTATCCTTCGCCGACAGATGCGGCAACCCATTTAGACGATATTGTCAATCAAATCAAACTTGCCACATGGCATTATGCAAAAAAGCAACTAACGTGGTTTCGCAAAAAGATGCAGGCCAGCGGCAATTTCTAACATTAGGCGCCAAGCCTCCTCGTGGTTGTTTGGGATTTTCCCGTCCAAGATAGCATCTTTTATTCCATCTTTGATGATACCCACTTCTCTGCATGGGGGTAGGTCGAAGGTGCGCATGATGTCCTCACCACTTACGGGAGGTTGGAAATTGCGAATGCGGTCTTTCTCTTCCAACTCCACGAGTTTTTGCCGCACAATCTCAAAATTTTTTAGGTAGCGGCGTACCTTTTCTTCATTTTTCGAAGTGATATCTGCCTCGCAGAGCAACATCAAATCGTCGATGTCGTCGCCAGCGTCAAACAAGAGTCGGCGCACAGCCGAGTCAGTGACAATATCTTCGGATAGTATGATAGGGCGCATGTGAAGTAAAACCAACTTTTCGACATACTTCATCTTGCTGTCCAATGGCAATCGAAGATTGGTGAAAATGCGTTTCACCATCTTGCTACCGCGCACTTCATGACCATGGAAAGTCCACCCCAACTTCTCGTCATACCGTTTAACAGCAGGCTTACCGATGTCGTGGAGTGCGGCTGCCCAGCGAAGCCACAAGTTGTCGCTCCGCTTCGCTACATTGTCCAGCACTTGTAGCGTGTGATAAAAGTTGTCTTTATGCGACCGTTGACCGAAATTCTCAGTACCCTTTAGCCTGGAGAATTCAGGAAAGATCAATGGCAGCAGTCCGCATCGTTGCAGCAGTTTGTACCCTACCGATGGCCTATCGGATGCCATAATCTTATTCAGTTCTACCATTACTCGTTCTTTCGACACAATCTCAATCCGATGTGCGTTTCGGGTGATGGCTTCGAATGTGTCGTCAACGATAGAAAACCCCAGTTGGGTAGCAAAGCGTATGGCGCGCATCATGCGCAGTGGGTCATCACTGAAAGTTATGTCTGGATCTAATGGTGTGCGGATTAGTCCGCTGTTCAGGTCTGATATGCCGTCAAATGGGTCAACCAATTCTCCAAAGCAATCACCATTTAGGTTGGCGGCCATGGCATTGATTGTGAAGTCGCGTCGGTTTTGGTCGTCATCAAGTGTGCCGTTCTCAACAATAGGTTTCCGACTTTCGTGCTGATATGATTCGCGCCGAGCTCCGACAAATTCTATCTGTAGCAACTCCTCGCCACGTTCGGCATGATACATGAACGAGGCTGTTCCAAAGTTTTTGAAGATACTCACCTTCGGATGGCCAGCTATTTTCATAGCGCATGCCGTAGCAAGAGCGATGCCAGGACGTTCCATCTGTCCAGAAGGGTCAATGCACACAATGTCGATGTCGGTGCAATGGCGTTTCAAAAAATAATCGCGTACCACACCTCCCACAGCATACGCCCTCAATCCCAATTCTTGTGCAGTCGCACCAATGAGATGGTAGATGGGATAATCAAAAGCTATTATCATGAAATTTGTTGTGTTTCAGAAAGTGTCCTCTCAGTGATTGCGATAGAACGGCTACCGACAATGGGCTATCATTTGGACTAATGCCAGTATTAATAGTCTTTTGTGTGAACTAACGTGGCGTCTTCATCGTAAAATTCCCACCGACCTACACGTTTGCCATGATCAAACGTGCCACGATAATAGGGGACTCCATTTTCACGATACACACAGTACGTTCCATCTTGCTCGCCATCAACAAAGTCGGCTTCAGCCTGCATCTGACCGTTGGAGTGCCAAAAAGCCCAGTGTCCGATGCGTTTGCCACCAGATGTGGTGCCGTGGCTTCTGATTTGGCAGTTGCTGTAAAACTGATAATGCTCTTCATTCTTATCTCGATATAGCACTATAGTAGCAGGGGTCTCCAGCTCATTCAATTCGGTTACACATAGGCTGTCGTAGCCTTCGGCAAAATAGGGTTCGCCATTCTCATTCTCAAACGACCAGTGGTCTCCCATGGGATGTTGAGCGTCGAAATCAGCCTTAGCAAACAGTTTCCCATTGGCATGGTAATATCGCCAAGTGCCAGAGGCCACGCTGCTGCGATTCTTGCCTGCTGTATAGTGTTTCTCATACTGTAGTTGGCCATTGGCATAGTAACGTTTCTCTCCAACCCGTACGGCATTATCTCCCTCGCCTTCCAACTCAAGCACCAGCATCGGGGTGCTGTCTGGATATTGTTCCACAACTTGTTCGTGAGTCCGTTTGCAACCCGCTGTCATGCCCGCTATCATTGCAGTTAAAGCAATCGCAGCAACTGTCAAAAATATTGATTTCTTATTCATTGCATCTGTATCATTTTAATCCAATTGTCTTGCAAAGTTACAGAATTAAATTATTAGTATTAACTAAAAAAAAGAATGTGTTATGGTATCTTAGTGATTAAAAGTACTTTATGGAAGTATGTAGGTGCTATACGCTATTATAGTTTTTGGACTATTGAGGGGCGCACACTGGCGTAGTAGTAAATCCATACACCAGCAATCACCACCCCCCAGGCAGGTGGTTCGCACAGCCATATACAGCTGCTTCCGATGGCAGGGGCAAGCAATCGGGCAAATACGTTGCGCCCAGTGAGTTCCACAAACGATACAATTAGAGGTACCATTGTCTGTTTTAACCCTAAGCAGCAGCCTGTGATGGGGCAGTATAACGCATATAAGAAAAGGTCGATAGAACTCCACGTAAGGTTCTGTATAGCATAACTGGTTGCTACCTCATTCATCTCAAACCATCTTACCGCAATAGGCATCATAATCAGTCCGATAACGCAAAAAATCCCAGCGATAGCCAATGCTACCCATCGCATCTGACCCAACCCCATTTTGATTCTATCCCATCGGCGTGCCCCCATGTTTTGGCTTGCAAAGGCAGCCATGGCATCAAAAACAACAATCAGAGGAGCCATGATATAACGGTCCAGTTTGGTAACAACAGCATACGATGCCGTCATATCGGTACCAAAACTATTTACCGTACGCTGCAGCAGCATAAATCCAACGTAAAGCATAAAAGCTTGTAACATCAGTGGTAAGCTGGTACGTGCAAGACTGCCCATACGGTATGCCATGCCACCAACCTTAAAGATGCCGCGCCACTGTCCGCGGAGCCCGAATGTCGTGTAACGGCTATAGTTCCTAAAAAGGTAGCGCAACGAGATAGTGGCACAAAGCAACTGCGCAGCGGTGGTGGCGAGGGCTACCCCGATTACGCCCCATTTGAAACAGCCAACAAAGAGAACGTCGAGCAGTATGTTTACCACTGAGGCTAATGCCAAAAAATGTAACGAAGATTTACTATCGCCTAATCCCCTTAATATCCCTGCCACGGTGTTGTATGCCATCTGGAAAACGAAACCTGCCATATATACGTTTACATACAGTGTTGCATCTGCCATCAACGATGAGGGCAAAAGCACGATGTGTGACAATATGGGTTTGGCAATCAAAATGCCGATTATGCTTACGGCTATGCCGATGAAAAGTTGTAGCAGCAGACTGGAGAATATGTATTTTCGGGTCTTATCAATCTGTCTCGCACCATAAGCATTGCCCACGCAAACCGTGACGCCTGATGCCAATCCCGTGGCAATAGTGATAAACACACCCAAGTAGTTGCCGCTGGCACCCACTGCCGACAATGCCTCTTGTCCCACATAGTGTCCCAACACCAGCATGTCGGCTGTGTTGTACAGCTGCTGTAGAATAAAAGCACCCAACAAAGGTAGTGAGAATTGTAGGATAACGTGCCAAGGCTTCCCCGTGGTCAGATCGATATTTCCCATAGGTGTTATTACTAAAACCGCACGACTATCAAAATTTATCAAACTTTAATAGTCGTGCGATTTTTGTTCTAAAAATTAGCGTTTGAAATTGATTGAATAGTAAAAATAGATAGGTGCAGTTATAAAAGATAATGGGTTGTCAATCAATTTTTCTAATTTGTTATCCAATCATTTTTTTAAGTTCACCAATCAGGTTAGCACCGCCCTCGAAGATAAGGCTTATGTGCGATTGTACCATATAGGCTGGTGTTGTGATGATTTTGTTTTGTGAATCCACGCATACATCGGTAGCGCCACAATCCTCTACGATGGCACCGAAAGTCGTTGCGGCTTGTGCTGCTTCGCAGTGGCTGTTGCCCAATGTGATGTGAACATTGTTTCGACCCAACACTTTGGCAACTATCATGGGGGCTATACACATTGCGCAGATAGGTTTGTGTGAGCGGTAGGTGGCGAGTATGGCATCTACTACACTGTCTATTACCGTCATATTTGTCCCATCGAAAGCAAAGGTGCTCAAATTGCGAGCGGCACCAAATCCACCAGGCAAACACAACGCATCGTAGTCGGCTGCCGAATACTGATTCAAAGGAAGTATGTCGCCTCGTGATACACGTGCAGCTTCCTCAAAAATATTGCGGCGTTCAACAGCTACGATTTCACCTTCCTCGTGACCTTCGTCTGGGTCGGAGGTGTCAACATATTTTGCTGTTTCAAAATAGCCTTCAGGGGCAAAACATTGGTAGTGCCATCCCATGCGGTCAATGGCAAGCATTAAAGACAGAGATTCTTGCAACTCGCTTCCATCGAGGTTGCCGCAGCCGGATAGTATAAGCGCGATGTTTTTCATAATAGTGTTTGTTGTTTTTTGGGTTATTAAAATGCAAAGGTACAATTTTTTTTAGAGAAACAATCAAAAAAAAGTTCGGATTGCTAATTTTGCATCGCAGTAGAAAAAAACGATGCTAACGATAATGGCGTTAATAACGATAGTAACGTCAATAACGATAGTAACGTCAATAACGATACTAACGTTAATAACGATAGTAACGTCAATAACGATAATAACGATAATAACGCCACTAATTCTCTATACTTTTGCTGCCAGTGCAGCCTGTCTCGCTGTAGCGGCTGCAGCTCCAGAATGCCTTGCCTTGGTTGCTACCACGCTTGGCATAGCGTTTCACCATCGGGGCGCCACACTTTGAACACAACGGTGCCCCTTCCGCTATGCTCTGTTGTTGCTGAGTGTCTATGCGTTCCTTGGTCATGTTCTCGGTGAAACCTCCTGTCAACTTGAATGTTGTTAGGCTATTCTCCAGATATCGTGTTACCATGCTGTTGACCCTTGCGCAGAGTATCATCAGCGCATTGGCTGCTGTGGTCAAGTCGCTATGTTCTATCCAGGGGTCGAAGCGTTCTTTTTGCTTGAGTACATGCTCCATCATGTCGTGCATGATGTCTTCGCTATAGTGTGGCGTATCTGGTTTTATGGCTCTCAGTTGAATGGCGGCGGGTTCATCGTTGCGCCATGCCACTTGCTTGTTTGCCATTAAGATAAACGAGAAGTCGTTGCTCAACTCGTTGATGCTGGCACGAGCCACATCGACCAGCTTCATCTCGGTCTCTATCGAAGTTTGGTGGCGCGATACCCCTTCGGCTATGTTTGCCTGTCCAGAGCGTGCCGCTTGGGTCATCTGGTCGAACAAGCGACCACATGGATCGTTGTGTTGGTTAAGGAAACGCCTGCAGAAATTGAATGTTCCTATCTGCAGGATGCTTGCCAATACCCACATATCCAAGTATAAATACCCCACAGTAGAGCCAATTTTTACACCCATAGTTTTTTTTGTTTTTTTTTTGATGGTTGCGTTAGTGTCGTTAATAACGATAATAACGATAATGACGTTAATAACGATAATAACGTTAGCGCCGTGATTATCGATAATAACGTCAATATCGTTAGTATCGTATTTGGCCGTAGTACGGATAAGTTCCACGGATAAGTTCCACGGGATAAGTTCCAATAAGAAATGCACCCTATAATAACAAAAAAAAACGTATCTTTGCATTCTGCATTTGGAAAGTATCAGTGCATAACTATCGGTAAATAATGAATATAGTAAATTTGTCCACTTTTGATGACATGTGGCTTTTTTGCTATTTTTTTGTTTTTACTGCGTTTTATTGCGCAAGCGATGGTCTTGTTTATAGCAGTTTATAATTATTTTATCCATATCATAGTATTAGCATGTCTGACTATAATTTTCAAGAGATAGAGTCTCGGTGGCAGTCATATTGGCGTCAGCAGGGCATCTATAAGTCGCACAATGGAGGCGACAAGCCCCATTTTTACGTTCTTGACATGTTCCCATATCCATCGGGAGCAGGATTGCATGTAGGTCATCCTCTGGGTTATATAGCGAGCGATATTTTTGCCCGTTATAAGCGTTTGCAGGGGTTCAATGTCTTGCATCCCATGGGGTACGATGCTTACGGATTGCCAGCAGAGCAGTATGCCATACAGACAGGGCAACATCCTGCGGTTACAACCGAGAAAAACATAGCTCGCTATCGTGAACAGTTGGATAAGATAGGCTTCAGTTTTGATTGGAGCCGTGAAGTCCGCACTTGTGACCCTGCCTATTACAAATGGACGCAATGGACGTTTATCCAGCTCTTTAACCACTACTATGATGTTACCATCAATAAGGCACGTCCTATTGCTGATTTGGTAAGCCAATTGGAGAACGGGTCGTGGGTAGAAGGTCTGTCTAAGCCGTGGAGTCAGATGTCTGAATCCGAAAGGCAGCAGTATTTGATGGATTATCGTCTGGCATATCTGGCCGATATACCTGTCAATTGGTGTCCTCAGTTGGGTACGGTGCTTGCCAACGATGAGGTAGTAGGTGGGCTTTCTGTCAGAGGCGGTTACCCAGTGGAACGCAAGTTGATGCGCCAATGGAGTTTGCGTATCTCTGCGTATGCGCAGCGACTTGTAGATGGTTTGGACGATGTGGATTGGACAGATAGCCTTAAAGAGATACAGCGTAATTGGATTGGTCGTAGCGAGGGCGCTGCGGTTCTCTTCCCCTTAGCGGAGGATAGTAGCAGGCAGTTTGAAATATTCACCACGCGGCCTGATACCATTTTTGGAGTAACTTTTATGGTGCTTTGCCCCGAACATGAGATGATAGATAGTATCACTACAGCTGACCACCGTCGTGAGGTGGAGCAGTATGTAACATGGGCAAAGAACCGTTCAGAGCGTGAACGTCAAGCAGAGGTGAAAAAGGTGAGTGGTGTCTTTACGGGTGCGTATGCCGTCAACCCGTTGAGTGGTGAGCAGATACCGATATATGTGAGCGATTATGTGTTGTCGGGCTATGGGACAGGTGCCATTATGGCGGTTCCAGCACACGATAGCCGTGATTTTGCGTTTGCTCGTCATTTCAATCTGCCTATCCGGCAGGTCGTTGCGCCTTCGCTGTCGGAGACCAGCGATCCCGCAACGTGGGCAGAAAGCCTGGATAGCAAGCAGGGAATAGTGGTTAACAGTGGCTTCATAACGGGTATGACTGTTAAGGATGCCATGCGTTCGGTAATTGCAAAAGTGGAAGAGTTGCATATTGGACACAAAACGGTCAATTTCCGCTTGCGTGATGCTATATTTAGCCGTCAGCGCTATTGGGGCGAGCCGTTCCCTGTATATTACAAGGACAATATCCCTTATACTATCCCAGAACAGTGTTTGCCATTAGAATTGCCAGCCATCAAAGACTTCAAGCCTACTTCATCGGGTGAGCCTCCATTGGGGCATGCTGAGTGTTGGGCATGGGATGAGCGGAACCAGCGTGTGGTTGAAACCTCCAAAATTGATGGCAAGACGGTGTTCCCGCTCGAGTTGAGCACAATGCCTGGTTTTGCAGGTTCCAGCGGCTATTATCTGCGTTATATGGATGCCCATAATGATAGTCAGTATTTTGGAACTGATGCGGTGTCGTATTGGCAGCATGTTGACTTGTATGTTGGCGGTGCTGAACATGGCACGGGGCACCTCATCTATGCCCGATTCTGGAACAAATTCCTATATGACATCGGTATGGCAGTTTGTCAGGAACCATTCCAGAAGTTAATCAACCAAGGCATGATTCAGGGGCGGTCTAATTTCGTGTATCGCGACAAGGAAGACAACAATCTCTTTGTCTCCAAAAATATCGAAGGTCGCGCTAACCGAACGGTGCCTATCCATGTGGATATCAATATCGTAGATAATGATGTGTTGGATATCGAAAAATTCAAGGCATGGCGTCCTGAGTTTAAGGATGCTCGGTTTGAATTGGAAGATGGAAAATATGTGTGTGGATATGAGGTAGAGAAGATGTCTAAGTCGATGTTCAATGTCCAGAATCCAGATGATCTTGTGGCTCGATATGGTGCCGACACGCTGCGGTTGTATGAGATGTTTTTAGGCCCAGTAGAACAGGCTAAACCATGGGATACCAACGGTATAGAAGGAGTCCATAGATTTTTGAAAAAGTTGTGGAAGCTATACGATGGAGCAAATCTTAGTGGTCAGGCGGGTGGCGATGCTCCGTCTAAAGCCGAACTCAAAGTGTTGCATCAAACCATCAAGAAGATTACGGACGATATCGAGCGTTTCTCGTTCAATACTTCAGTGTCAACATTTATGGTGTGCTGCAATGAACTTACGTCGCTGAAATGCACGCATCGTGATGTGCTGCAGCCGTTGGCGGTTCTAATTGCTCCATTTGCACCGCATATAGCAGAGGAGTTTTGGCACGCCATGGGCAACGAGACGAGTGTATGCGATGCACAATGGCCTCGTTATGATGAGAGTTGCTTGGAGGAGGATGCGTTTGCATATCCAGTCAGTTTCAACGGTAAGATGCGCTTTTCACTTGTCTTGCCTGTAACAGCAACGGCGCAGGAAGCCGAAAAAGCGGTCTTGGAAGCTCCCGAAGCTCAAAAATGGTTAGATGGCAAATTGCCTAAAAAGGTGATATTTGTGCCGAAGAAAATTATCAATGTAGTTATATAATGTGGGTAATTTTGATTACAAGAATCTAAGCATAGAACAATGTTAAGTCGTCATTTTCTTAGAGCCAAAGTGCTGCAGGCATTGTATGCAGTAAAAATTGACGAGACGCATCCAGCCAAGGCTGTACGTATGTTTGATTTTCAGATAGACCGTCTTAATGAGTTGGGTGTTAGGCAGTTTTCGTTGTTGCCACAGATGCACAAAGTTGCGCTTGAGTTGTTGGAAGTGGGAATGAAGAAGTTTCGCCCATCGAAAGATGAGTTGAACCCTTCCAAACGTTTTGTTGAAAATCCGTTTTTGTTGCAACTTGTGGGCAATATGGATTTGATGTTGCAGACTGAGCAGCGCAAGGTAGATTGGTCGGACGAGGAGGATATGTTCAAGCGGTTGTATGTCAATTTTCGCGAAACCACGGTATATAAGGACTACGAAAGTCAGACCAATCCGACATATGAGGATCATAAATCGTTGGTGTTGCAACTTTTCAAGTTTCTCATCAACAATACCAGTATCCGTTCCTACTTTGCAGATAGGGGGTTGTTGTGGGACGATGATTTTGACCAGATTGCGCAATATGTCTATATGCAGTTGCGAACGATAACAGAACAGAGTAACGAAGCCACACCTATTTACTTGCAGTCGGACTTGCGATTGGAAGCAGATCAAGAGGCATTGAAATTTGCGCGCAATTTGTTGTCGGATAGCATTCGTTTGTACGACGAGTATGTCGATTTGGTAAAAGCGCACCTCAAAGGATGGGATTTTGAACGGGTGGCGATGATGGATGTGCTGATATTGGTTATGGCGATTACCGAATTTACAGAGTTTGAATCAATACCAGAGCGGGTAACAATTGATGAGTATATCGAACTCTCCAAAGAGTTTAGCACCGATCGCAGCAAGTTGTTTGTCAATGGTATCTTGGATAAGATTGTGCTCAAGTTGCGCTCGGAGAAACGCATCCACAAATCTGGACGAGGATTGTATGTGCCAGGTCTTGATGAGGCTGACAATGGCTTTGATGAGGATAATCAATAAATAATACAGTTAGTTATTATGAAGTCGCGTATTTTGAGTGTAATAATGCTTTTGTTGGCAGTGAGTACTCTTGCTGCTTGTCATAATGGTCAAAGTGATGATGTCTCGCTAATCAACAATCCTAATAGTGCATTGGGTTACGACTCGACAGCATCGGTGCCACACATGGTGTTCGATTGTAATATGCATGATTTCGGTCGGCTCACACCTGGTGAGAGCTTATCGTATAGTTTTCATTTTGTGAATAAAGGTACCGCTGATTTGATTATTG
>JAGHVA010000035.1 GCA_018064565.1 Candidatus Colimorpha onthohippi | reverse complement strand
CTATAATGCATGGATAGATTTGTTTGGATGGGGTACCAGTGGCTACCATGCACCCAACGATCTCAACAATCGTTTTTATATGCCTTATAGCATCGCATCGAGAAATATCAGCGTCCCGAACAATACCAATGGCTACGGGCCATCCATCGATCGCGATGACTTGAATCTTACAGGCAAGAGCTCTAACTACGATTGGGGTGTTTATAATGCTATTACCAATGGAGGAAATAATCCAGGATTGTGGCGGCTGTTGACCAATGACGAATGGCAGTATTTATTCTGTTATCGGCGTCATGCTGTGGATAAGTATGCAATGGCAACTGTGGGTGCTTACCGAGGTTTGGTGGTATTGCCCGAAAGTTGGATTTTGCCTGCTGGGTGTACGTATCAGTCTGGCTGCAACAATGGCTATCTTACCAATGTCTATTCTCCGTCTCAATGGTCGGATATGGAGGATGCAGGTGCTCTATTTTTGCCTGCGGCAGGTGCCAGATACGATACCACAGTGTCGTCAATAGCTCAAAATGGGTACTATTGGTCTTCAACATATTACGATCAGAATAGTGCTTATCTGTTGCTGTTGGAGAGTGGTAGGGTCTCAACGGGTGGCTATAATCGTAGTGTGGGGCGTTCGGTACGTCTGGTGCAAAATGTTGATGGCGAGACGCTACCTTGTGAGACGTATGGTGATACAACTATTACAGCGATTGATAGTTTGGTTTGGTATAGTAATACATACTACACGTCAGGCGATTATGAACGTCGTTTGGTTAAGTCCAACCACATGTCTTGCGATAGTGTTGTTGTACTACACCTAACCATCCGGTCTGCTTTGGGAGTTGATGCGCCGAAGGGTCATGAAACGATTGGTGTCCGCGCTGCCAAAGGCTCTATTGTTGTGGATGGCGCTGCCAATCACAATATTAAAGTCTATGATGTTACAGGTAGGGTAGTGGCGTCCGATGCCTCCGCAAGTCAGCATACGACATTTCAGGTTCCATCAGTAGGCGCATATATCGTCAAGATTTCCGATCGCCCATCTCAAAAGGTAGTTGTAACCTCTCGGTAGTTATTTGAACTACTATTGCAACTAACGTCACTGCCGATACTATCGATACTATCGTTACTATCGCAAATTTCCGTTATAGTCGCAAGTTATCACTCGCTATTGCAACTTACGTCACTGCCGATGCTATCGTTACTAACGTTACAATCGATACAATCGATACAATCGATACAATCGTTACAATCGATACTATCGTTACTATCGCAAATTTCCGTTATAGTCGCAAGTTATCACTCGCTATCGCAACCTATTATTCCGACACTGGTTCTATCGTAGAGGTCGCTTTCCGTTGTCTAATCTTGTCTATTATCAAGGCAATCGCACCATCTCCTGTTACATTCCCTGCTGTACCAAAACTGTCCATAGCAATATATAGCGATATCATTAGTCCCTGCATGTTGCTATCAAATCCTAACATAGACGACAGCAATCCCAACGCAGCCATTATCGCTCCACCAGGCACTCCTGGAGCAGCAACCATGGTAATGCCAAGCATCAGGATAAAACCGAGGTATAGTCCAAAATTGGTATTCATTCCCATACTCATAAGTATGGCAAACGAGCAAGCTACAAGTTTTAATATGCTGCAAGGCATGTGAATGGTAGCGCATAGCGGTATGCAAAAGTTTGCAGTCTCTTCGCTTACGTTGTTCTTTATTGCTTGTCGTAGTGTTACAGGAATTGTGGCCGCCGACGACGATGTCCCCAATGCTGTGGCATAGGCTGGTAACATGGTTACAAGCAGTTTTAATGGGTTCCGTCGGGTTACAATCCCCGCTACGCAAAACAAGAAAAGAAGCGCAATAACATGTATGGCAAATATGAATACGATAATCTTGACAAACATTCCCAACACGCTGCCCACGTTGCCTTCTGATCCCATTTGAAGGAATATGCCGTATATGTATATCGGTAAGCATGGAATGATAACGTTGGTTATCACAGTTGTTACAACGTCTTTGAAGTCATCAATGATGCCTTTTAGCGTTTTCCCTTTTATGTTTGGTGTACTCAATCCTAATATAAAGGCAATAACCAATGCACTTGTAACGGATATGAACGCAGGCATCTCTATGGTAAAGTATGGCTCAAGTTTGCTGTTCATAGTCTCGCTTCCCATCAGGTTTATGCCTTCCCCAAGCAGATATGGATATACGGTCTGGCATGAAAAATAAGAAAATATACCTGCAAGAATCGTAGAACTATATGCTAACAGAACGGTAATTAGCAGTATCCTCCCCGCACCTTTCCCTAAATCAGAGATACTTGCGGCTACAAGTCCGATAATCAACAAGGGAATGAACATCCCTAAAAAATTGCTGAATATGCTGTTGAATGTTAGAAACACTCTTACTGCCCATGCTGGGAAAAATAGTGAGCATACGATGCCTAATATGATGGCTATTATGATTTTAGGTAATATGCTTATTTGTCGTATTCTTTTCATATATTTTTTTTGAGGAGGGGGGGATTTATATATTCAAAAAAAAGCGGCGCCAATTGGTGCCGCCCTTTTTTCTGTGTATCTAACCAGTTGCTTATTCAAAACTCTTGATGGCTTCTTGTATAATCTTGATAGCCTCACGTAGTTGAGCTTCTGTAATTACCAGAGGAGGTGCAAAGCGGATGATATGCTGGTGTGTTGGTTTAGCCAAAACGCCCATGTCGCGCATCTTCAAGCATACATCCCAAGCCTCTTTGCCGTTGTGAGGCTTGATGATGACTGCGTTGAGCAGGCCTTTGCCACGAACTTTCTCAATCATTGGGCTGTTGAAGTTGCTCATCTCCTCACGGAATATCTTACCCAAGGTCTCTGCTTTCTCCATCAGATGCTCCTCTTTGATAACCTGGAGAGCTGCAATGCTAACTTTGGCAGCGATTGGGTTTCCACCAAATGTGGAGCCATGCTCACCTGGTTTGATATTTAGCATGATATCATCGTCAGCGAGTACCGCACTTACAGGCATTACTCCGCCACCGAGTGCTTTGCCCAAAATCAGTATGTCTGGACGTACACCTTCGTGGTCGCATGCCAGCATCTTACCAGTACGAGCTATACCGCTCTGAACCTCGTCAGCCATGAACAATACATTGTACTTATGGCAGATGTCGTAGCATTTTTTTAGATAGCCATCGTCGGGTACATACACACCAGCCTCACCTTGAATAGGCTCTACCAAAAAGCCAGCAACTTTGTCGCCTTGCTCTTTCAAAACCTTTTCCAAGGCTTCGGGGTCGTTGTAAGGTATGCGCTCAAATCCAGGAGTCATAGGTCCGTAATTGGCATAACTCTCTGGGTCATTGCTCATGGTGATGATGGTAATGGTGCGGCCATGGAAGTTGCCTTCGCAGCACACAATCTTTACCTCTTCGTTCTTGATGCCTTTTTTTACCACACCCCAACGACGTGCCAATTTCAACGCTGTCTCATCGGCCTCGGCACCAGTGTTCATTGGCAAAACTTTCTCATACCCAAAGTACTCAGTTACAAATTTTTCCCACTCACCTAAACAGTTGTTATAAAATGCGCGGCTGCTTAAGGTCAATTCATGAGCTTGATCGCACATGGCTTTTACAATCTTTGGATGGCAATGTCCTTGATTGACAGCACTATAGGCTGATAAAAAGTCAAAATAGCGCTTCCCTTCACAGTCCCACACAAAAGCTCCTTCGCCTTTCGCCAAAACTACAGGTAGCGGATGGTAGTTGTGAGCACCATATCGGGCTTCCAATTCCATGAATTCTTCTGATTTCGTCATGATTTTGTTATGTTTTATGTATTAGTTGTTATTGTGAAAAAAAACGTAACGTATTAAATCCTTGTTTTATACGTCACATGTTGTTCTGTGTGTTAGTAAGTTTGCAAATATACGCTTATTTTTTCGATTAAATAAAGTAATTTTGCAAAATCTTTTATACCTACTTTATGGCAGATGTTTTGTCCGATTCTTCACGCTCTAATGTGTCTCCGATTCTTCAAGTAAGCAATCTCTCTATTAGTTTTAGTCGTGAGGGGTGTTATCATCAGGTGGTCTCCGATGTTTCGTTTTCTCTCTTTAGGGGAAAAACGTTGGGTATTGTGGGTGAGTCGGGTAGTGGTAAGTCTGTCAGTGTCATGTCGCTGATGCGTTTGCTCCCGTTCCCGCAGGCTCGTATCGATTCGGGCACGGCTCTTTTTGCGGCAACTGGTCAGTCAGAGGCTGTGGATCTATTGTCTTTGTCCGAATCTCAAATTCGCACTTTTAGGGGTAGTCGTATCGGTATGGTTTTTCAAGAGCCTATGACCAGTCTTAATCCAGTACAACATTGCGGTTATCAGGTTGTTGAGGTTCTACGAAAACATTCTGATGTCACTGCGGATGAGGCTCGTAAACGGGTCCTGGATTTGTTTAGAGAAGTTCAGTTGCCTCGCCCGGATAAGATTTTCGACAGTTATCCGCACGAAATCAGTGGTGGGCAGAAGCAACGCGTTATGATTGCAATGGCTTTGGTATGTAATCCCGATGTGCTTATCGCCGACGAACCAACTACCGCACTTGATGTCTTGGTGCAAAAGTCTATCTTGTCGCTCTTCCGCTCTATTCAACAAAAGCATGACATCGGTATTATCTTTATCACACACGACTTGGGCGTTGTGTCGCAAATTGCCGATGATGTGGCTGTTATGTATCATGGAAGGATTGTTGAACAAGGTCCTGCATCTCAGGTGCTTAATTGCCCTCGTCATCCTTATACACAAGGTCTTTTGGCTTGTCGCCCACCCTTGGACTCCAAGCCACTCAGACTGCCTACTGTTCAGGAATTTCTCAATCCTGATCAGGTGGGCAATCTCCACGTAAGTGATCCTTCTATGGCGTCTCATCAGTCAGAGACTCGTACTGTTTTGCTTCAAGTCCAGAACTTGTCTGTTACTTATACGTTGAGTCGTAATATCTTAGGTGCTCCCAAACAGCAATTGAAGGCTGTCGATAATGTTACTTTTGAGGTTTTCAAAGGCGAGACATTGGGACTTGTGGGTGGGTCGGGCTGTGGTAAAACCACTTTAGGCCGTTCGCTGTTGCAACTCATTAAATCCTCGTCTGGCTCGGTGTTGTATAAGAATCGTTCGTTGAACGAATTGTCGGATCTCGATTTGCGCCGCATGAGAACCAAATTGCAGATAATATTTCAGGATCCTTATTCGTCTCTCAATCCGCAGCTGACTGTCGGTAAGGCAATCGCAGAGCCTCTTGCGGTGCATTATCCTCAGCTTTCGCAGCAGCAGCGTAAAGATAAGGTATTGGATCTGCTTGCTAAAGTGGGACTATCAGAAGATTGTTATAATCGTTATCCTCACGAATTTAGTGGGGGGCAGCGTCAGCGCGTCTGCATCGCTCGGGCTTTGATTCTCAATCCTGAGTTGGTGGTATGCGATGAGAGTGTATCTGCTTTGGATGTCTCTGTTCAAGCTCAGGTTCTTAACCTGCTCAATCAACTTAAGTCTCAATTTGGTTACACCTATATCTTTATAACCCACGATCTCTCAGTAGTTCATTACATGGCCGACCGCATACTGGTGATGTATCAAGGTGCTATTGTCGAACAGGGCTCTCCATCTTCTATCTTCCAGAATCCTGAGCATCCTTATACGAGATCATTGGTTGATGCTATACCCAAAATCAAGTCTGTCTAATTTTTTTTTTATCATGGTCAAGGAAGAGTGTTATATATTGGGAAAAATAACTAAGCCTTTTGGAGTTAAAGGGCAGGTTGTATTCTTTCTGGATGTTGATTGCCCCAGCGATTATGCCAATCTCGATAGTGCCTCTGTCGATGTAAAAGGCAATCTGGTTCCTTATTTCTTTGATATACAGAGTGTCAACGGCAACAAAGCTGTCGTGCAGTTTGAAGATTTGAGCATAGAGGAGGCGCATGCGTTGGTGGGCGCAGATTTGTATCTTCCGCTCGACATGTTGCCAAAACTTACAGGTAATCAGTTCTATTTTCACGAGGTTGTAGGGTTCTCTGTCGTGGATCGTAACCATGGTCCCATAGGTACTATCGCAGCAGTTATCGATTACCCAGCTCAACCGCTATTTCAGATTATGAACAATGGCGTTGAAATCTTGATTCCAGTAATTGATCAGGTTATTGATAGCGTGGATCGTGAGTCAAAGATTATCAATATATCTGCTCCTGAAGGGTTGATTGAACTTTATCTGGAATAGTGTCTTCGAAAAGTTGTCAACAGTTGTTTATTTCTTTTTGTCCTGTTGTCGTAGATATTGTGTACTTTTGCCGCCAAATAGGTTTATTATTAATTTTGGTATTATGGATTCAAAGTCTGCATCACCCGAAAAAACATGTTATTCTGCATCAGAACTGCAAGAGTTCAAGGAGTTGATATTGAAAAAACGTGAGGAGGCAGTTCGTAATCTTCAGATGCTTCAGGCTGCTGTGGCTGGTACTGAGAACGATGGTCACGAGACTGCTCCAACATTGAAGCCTTTGGAGGACGGAAGCTCTGTCCTTGAAAAAGAACAGAACCAAAAGTTGGCTGTTCGCCAGCAGAAGTTTATAAAAGACCTTGACGCAGCATTGGTTCGTATCGAAAACAAAACGTACGGGATATGTAGGGTTACGGGCAAGTTGATACCTAAGGAACGCTTGATGATTGTTCCTCATGCTACGATGACTGTAGAAGCGAAAGAACAGCAACATAAGCATTAATCATGTCGTTTCGTAATTTTTTGTTAGGTTTTGTAACTGCGCTGTCAGTTTTGTCAATTGTGGCTTGCGGCAAGGAAACTGATACGTCATCCGCTATTGACGAGCCACAAAAGGCAACCCCTCGTTTGTCTGAAGTGAGCGTTAGCGTGATGACTGTTGTCTTGAAATACAACCGAATGGGGGAAGATGTGGCGTTGCCAGACACCTCTTATGAGAGTTATGTCGAGCAGCGTTGGCATTGGAATGGTGATGTATTGTCGTCTATCGATTATTGTCACGGAGACACAATCGATTACAGCAGGTCGTTTACCTTCGAAGACGGTCTGTTAGTTAAGGCCGAAGATGATGATGGTTTTCAAACTGTACATTATCGTTACGTAAACGGTTCAATTGATTCGATTATCATTGTTCAGCGGGGGTTCTCCAGGGTTACAAAGTTTCTCTATATGGATGGTGCAGAGGGTCCCTATGCGGCTGTTATCGGCGATGGTGAGAATGCAACTTATCAGTTGACATGGGACAACGGCAATATGACCTCTTACACGTGGAATGCCTACAATACTACCACAACCGAGTCATATACATTTGACGATGTGTATAATCCGTTTTATCTGCTGGAGTCTAACCTTAACGTCCGCAACCTCTCTCGTCATAATGTGCTTACTAAAGACTATGCCTACACGGCCTATGGAAAAACAAGCCGCGATCATGTGGATTATCACTATACTTATGGCGATAATCGCCCGCTTACACTTCACTATGTAACCACTTCTCAATCAGGCTACACTACCATAATTGAGACTATCAAAACCTACGACTACACTTATACCTACTTGCCTGATTGATGCTGGCGTGTGGAAGTACGCTCCATGTTTTTCTTGTAATAGCATCTGGTATGTTTTCGATAACCCGAGCGCATAGAGCTGTGGCATGCCACAGCTCTATGTTTTTTCTGCAGGAGGAGAGATAACACTTACGGCGAAAAACCGCACGTTTAGCAGATACCAATATTTGAAAATCCAAAAAAATATGTAACTTTGCATTTTTATTGTAGATTGGTATTTGTTGATATTGAACGGTTTGTATTATACAATATCAGTTCTTTCTACTAAAAATTGCATAATAACTATAAAAAATACACAAATATGACACCATCACACATTGAACACATTGGTATTGCTGTTACCAACCTTGATGAGGCTATCCGTTATTGGGAAGACGTTATGGGTCTTAAATGTTATGCCATCGAAGAGGTGGCTGACCAAAAAGTCCGTACCGCTTTCTTAAAATGTGGTGAAGTGAAAATTGAATTGCTTGAGCCAACTTGTCCAGAAAGCACAATTGCCTCGTTTATAGAGAAAAACGGAGGCAAAGGAGGTATGCACCATATTGCTTTTGCAGTTGATGATACCAATCAGGCATTGGCCGATGCCGAAGCCAAAGGCGTTCGTTTAATAGACAAGCAGGCGCGTGGTGGTGCAGAGGGTCTTCATATCGGATTCTTGCATCCCAAAAGCACCTTGGCAGTGTTAACAGAACTTTGTTGTAAATAACCTATTGAGTTTTCGAGATTTGGACCCGTTCGCTAAGGACGGTGATCCTATCTCACAATAATAACCCAAATAAACAATTCAAATATGGCATTTGAAGAAAAAATAAAAGAACTTCTCGATAAGAGGGGTGAAGCCAAAATGGGTGGCGGTCAAAAACGTATTGACAAGCAGCATGAGCAAGGAAAGCTTACAGCCCGTGAGCGTATCGCCCTCTTGCTCGATCCTGGTTCATTTGAAGAATTTGACATGTTCGTAACACACCGATGCACCAATTTCGATATGCAGAAGCAGTCGTTTCTTGGTGATGGCGTTGTAACTGGCTACGGTACTATTGATGGTCGCCAAGTATATGTGTTCGCTCAGGATTTTACCGTGTTTGCAGGTTCTCTTAGCGAGACAATGAGTCTCAAAATATGCAAGGTGATGGATCAAGCTATGAAAGTTGGTGCTCCTGTCATCGGTCTTAACGACTCGGGTGGTGCACGCATTCAGGAAGGCTGCAATTCGCTTGCTGGTTATGCAGAGATTTTCGAACGCAATATCCTCGCATCTGGAGTAGTCCCTCAAATCAGCGCTATATTCGGCCCTTGCGCAGGCGGTGCGGTGTATAGTCCTGCTTTGACCGATTTTATCATGATGACTAAGCAGAATAGTTATATGTTCCTCACGGGTCCTAAAGTGGTTAAGACGGTTACTGGCGAGGATGTCTCTGTCGATAAACTTGGTGGCGCTATGGTTCATGCTTCAAAAAGCGGTGTGGCGCAGTTTGTTGGTGAAACCGAGGAAGATACAATTCAGTTAATTAGAGACCTCGTGAGCTATATCCCGTCAAACAATTTCGAGGAGGCTCCTTTTGTGGCTACCAACGATCCGGTCGATCGTCTGGAAGATAGTCTCAATACAATTATCCCCGACAATCCGAACGCTGCTTATGATGTCAAAGAGGTTATCGCTGCTATCGTTGACGAAGGTCGTTTCCTTGAGGTTCACGAAAAGTTTGCTCCCAATCTCGTTGTCGGTTTTGCTCGCTTTGGCGGTATGAGTGTCGGTGTTGTTGCCAATCAGCCTAAGTCTATGGCTGGCGTGCTCGATTGCAACGCTTCTCGCAAAGGCGCTCGTTTTGTTCGCTTCTGCGATGCTTTCAATATTCCATTGGTCACATTGGTCGATGTTCCTGGTTTCTTGCCTGGTACTGGTCAAGAGTATAATGGTGTTATCGCCCATGGCGCAAAAATCCTCTTCGCATATGGTGAGGCTACTGTCCCTAAGGTTACGGTAACGCTCCGCAAGAGTTATGGTGGTGCACATATCGTGATGAGTTGCAAGCAGCTGCGTAGTGATATCAACTACGCTTGGCCTACTGCTCAGATTGCAGTGATGGGTGCCAGCGGCGCAACCGAGGTGCTTTATGGTCGTCAACTCAAGGAGATCACCAACGATGAAGATCGTGCTAAGTTTATCGCTGAGAAGGAGAAGGAGTACAACGATCAGTTTGCAAATCCGTACAATGCGGCCAAGTATGGTTATATCGACGATGTCATCGAACCTCGCAACACTCGTTTCCGTGTTATTCGTGCGCTTCAGGCTTTGTCAACCAAGAAGGATAGTTTGCCGATGAAAAAACACAGCAATATTCCGTTGTAGTCTGTTCTAACAATTAAGGTTTTGTTAGTCTAATTGTTGTGAGTAGTTCAATACTTTTTATTTAATTTTCAGTTTGTAAATGAATAATTTTTTCAAAACAATAGCAACGGGTCTCTGCTCTCTGCTGATGTTTGTAGGTGTCGCTTTCGCTCAGCCTTGTTCGATGAGTGGGGCAACATGTCCTAAGCATCTCGCTTGTCAGGGTGTGGCCGACTCGTTGGCTTTGCATGGTTGTCCTCATTTATCAGGTTCGGCTGTCCATTGTATGGAGCGTGAACCTATGACGTTCGAGGTCAATAAATCTTGTTACACCCCATTTGGTTTTGTAGTCGTCAACGAAACTGATAATGCAATCGACCTAATTGTTCGCGATGGCGATTCGCTGCGTCGGGCAGGTCGTTATGTGGTTGATGAGTTCAAAGGTCGTCACGATATCAAGAATATCTTACGTCCTGTTAGCGTAAAAGTTAGTGGATGTAAGGCTATCTTTTTGGCTACAGCTGCTGATAGCTCCTACATTGGTGTCCTTTGTCTGAGCAATCAGCAGACATGTATGAACGATTGTTGCTCAGCGTCTCCTCGTTGTAGTAAGGCTTGTTCTAAACCCGCTTTCGATACGTTAATTGCCGCTGTAGGCTTTCATGCACATGCCGATGGGTTCAATATCTGTGAGGCAAAGGGTGAGTTGATGGTTGTGGGATACGACCCCTCTGGCTATAGTATCAACATAATCGATATTAGCGAAGGTCTTTGCGCTATCAACAATAGTAGTATCTGCGAGAGTTTGTACTATCATGTACCAAAACAGTCTGAACGTATTCAGCAGTCTGATCCTGTAGGCGTAGGCCTTACTGTTGTGGCTGTGCTGGTTGTCTTTTTTGCGTTGGTCTGCATAGCCGTTATTCTCAACCTTTTCGGTAAGTCAATTACCAAATTCCAAAATCGTAGCGCAAATAAAGCTGCAGGCAATAACGTAGTCGTTAAAACCGAAGATACTGCTGGAGATGTGTATGCTGCTATCGCTGCTGCTCTCTACATGTACGATGAAGAGTTGCACGATGAGGAAGACACAATCATTACCATCCAAAAGGTCGAGCGTTCTTGGACTCCTTGGAATGCCAAATACTACAACATGAACCATTTTTTTAACAATCGCAAATAAATGAAAAACTATAAATTCAAAATCAACGGCGCCGAATATAGCGTGGATATCAACGAGGTTGAAGGTCAGCAAGTTAAGCTCGCTGTCAATGGTACACCTTACGAAGTAACCGTCGATAAGGAAATCAAACAAACCAAAACAGTCATCAGTCGCCCCGCTCCTCGCGTTAGCGCAGCTGCAGGCGATGTGCAACGTTCCAACAAGCCAGCTCCTACGGCTGCTGCTGGTGGCACTAAGGTTACAACACCTTTGCCTGGCACAATCCTCGATGTGTTTGTCAATGTCGGAGATCAGGTCAAGGCTGGTCAACGTGTCGCACTTCTCGAAGCTATGAAGATGGAAAATAATATCGAGGCAGACACCGATGGCACCGTTACCGAAGTCAAAGTCCGCAAAGGCGATAGTGTCCTCGAAGGCGACACTCTCGTTATTATTGCTTAATTTTTAATTCTAAATTTTTTTTCAAATGAATTTATTAGCAACAGGCGGCTTCATGGACTTTATGTCAACGCAGATGGTGCAATTCTGGATGTACACAGGATTCGCCAATGTTACTTGGGGCCACATTATAATGATTCTCATCGGCTTGTTTTTTATCTTCTTGGGTATTAAGAAGGAATTTGAGCCGTTGCTTCTTGTCCCTATCGGATTTGGTATGTTGGTAGGCAATATCCCTTTCTATCCTGGACTCAAAATTGGTATCTACGAAACAGGTTCAGTACTTAATATTCTATACCATGGTGTCCAGAATGGATGGTATCCACCACTTATCTTTTTGGGTATCGGTGCTATGACCGATTTCTCAGCACTTCTTTCCAATCCTAAGCTCTTTCTTATCGGAGCTGCTGCTCAGTGTGGTATCTTTGCGGCTTATATGGGTGCTTTAGCTTTGGGATTTGCGCCTAACGAAGCTGGTGCTATCGGTATTATCGGTGGCGCCGATGGCCCTACCGCCATATTCCTTTCCAGTCAGTTGGCTCCAGACCTCATGGGTGCCATCGCAGTCTCTGCTTATTCTTATATGGCTTTGGTCCCTGTAATTCAACCGCCTATTATGCGCCTCTGTACCACAGCTAAAGAACGTACTATTCGTATGCGTCCACCGCGTCAGGTCTCTAAACTTGAGAAAGTAATATTCCCGATATTGGGACTTCTTTTCTGTGCATTTATCGTTCCGTCGGGTCTTCCTTTGCTCGGTATGTTGTTCTTTGGCAACTTGCTTAAAGAATGCGGAGTTACAAAACGCCTCAGCGAAGTCGCTTCAAATGCAATTGTCAATATATGCACATTGCTTATCGGAATCACTGTTGGTGCTTCTACTCAAGCCACCACTTTCCTTACAGGACGTTCTGTCATGATTTTCTGCCTTGGTGCTTTCTCATTTATTGTTGCTACTTTTTGTGGTGTTTTGTTTGTTAAGTTCTTTAATCTCTTTCTTAAAGAGGGTAATAAAATCAACCCACTTATCGGCAATTCAGGCGTAAGTGCTGTACCCGATGCTGCGCGTGTTTCCAACAATGTCGGTTTGGAATACGACAAAACCAACTATTTGCTGCAACATGCCATGGGACCCAACGTAGCAGGTGTCGTAGGATCAGCGGTCGCTGCTGGTATCCTTTTGGCTTTCCTCCACTAATAGGATGTTACAAGTGTCCTATTGACAATCCCCCACAAGCGGGATGATCTAAGGCTCCATTGACAATCTTCCACAAACAGGATGTATTCTGTTTTTCACTTTAACGAGGCGGTTTCTCCGCCTCGTTTTTTTTGGCTCTTTAACGTTTTGTGTGGGTAAGGTTTAGCGGTATGGAGAAAAAAAGTCGTAATGTCATAAAAGTAGGCGTTGATGAGACATCCAGAAGGAAAGGACATCAGTATATAACCCAGTTTGTTGACATGGATGCGCATCGCACAATATTCGTTACGCAAGGGAAAAAAGAAGCCTTCCGCGACCTCTACTCCATTTCCGATACCGAATCCGCTGCCAGTTATCTTGCCTTCTGGCGCGATAGGGCTGACGATTCAAATCTGGTACCGTTTCAAGACTTCGCTAAAACCATTAAAAAACATTGGGATGGCATCATTGCCTACTTCAAACTTGGAAAACTCAACAACGGCCTGCTCGAAGACATCAATACCAAAATGCAATTGGCAAAACGTAGTGCAAGGTGCTTTCCCAACATTGACAATTTCATCCACATGATTTACTTCATTTCAGGTAAACTCAAATTGGATTACTCACACGATTCGTTATAGAGCCTATTTATTTACCTTTTTATCCTGCCAGTTTGGCTCAAAAGTTTCATTTCTTACTGGAACTTATCACCACCCCCCCCCATCCCCAACC
>JAGHVA010000011.1 GCA_018064565.1 Candidatus Colimorpha onthohippi | reverse complement strand
ATACGATTTATTTTTGCCCAATGGCTGATGCCATTGGCACGGTGTCAGGTAGGGGGGTGGATAGTAATAGTGTGGAGCACTGCCCAATGGCTGATGCCATTGGCACTGTGACACCTATGGGGGTGGATATGAATATGACGGAGCACTGCCCAATGGCTGATGCCATTGGCACGGTGGCACCTATAGGGGTGGATATGAATACGATGGAGCACTGCCCAATGGCTGATGCCATTGGCACGGTGGCACCTATGGGGGTGGATATGAATACGATGTAGCATTGTCCAGAAAGGCATTGCGAGGTTATCAGTTACGCTGAGGCGGCAGAATTACTGCCCTACACCCAATTACTGGTAAATGCAACACCTATCGGCATGCCACCACACCACGACAAGACACCATGGCAACTGGTTGATATGATAAACTCTCAGCACATAGTGTACGACCTTATATATAACCCATCGCCTACACTGCTGCTACAAGAGGCAGCCAAGCGAGGTGCAACTACCATAGACGGATTGGCGATGTTGCACTATCAAGCAGAGCTATCATGGCGACTATGGAATCTGTGAAATTTGCTAAATTCGTACAAAAAATCCTATTAATTATATACTTTTGACCGCATGAAAAGATTTACAATTATCCCAGTATTGCTTACTCTGATTTTTTCGGGGTGCAAATCCAAATTAGACCGTCAGATTGATGATATTGTGTCGAAGATGACGCTCGAAGAGAAAGCGCTCCTCGTAGTGGGAGTGGGCAACGAGAGCAGGTGGCACAACGATGTACCCCGTTTAGACCTCAACAGCATATTGCCTGCGGTAGCGGGAGGCACCACGCCTATTGACCGTTTGGGCATTCCGTACATACTGCTGTCGGACGGACCTGCTGGTGTTAACCTTGAGTCGTATCGCAAGGGTTACAGCACCCGCACATATTATTGCACACAATTTCCCATCGGCACATTGCTTGCCTCAACATGGAACACCGAGTTGGTACAAACCGTAGGTTCTGCCATTGGCGATGAGGCGCTGGCCTACGGAGTGGATGTACTATTAGGACCTGGTATGAACATCCATCGCCACCCACTCAATGGCCGTAATTTTGAATACTATTCGGAAGACCCACTACTATGCGGACTGACCGCAGCCGCCTACGTCAATGGAGTACAGAGCCACGGCGTGGCAGCCTGTCCCAAACATTTTGCAGCCAACAACCAGGAGACCAACCGCATGGGCAACGATGCGCGTGTTAGCGAACGAGCCCTGCGTGAGATTTATTATCGTGGATTTGAATTTATGGTCAAGGAATCACATCCCCGCACGCTGATGACATCGTATAACAAAATCAATGGCATAAGCGTATCCGAACGCCGAGATGCTGTAACTGATATGTTGCGCAACAAATGGGGTTTTGACGGAGTAGTGATGAGCGACTGGTATGGCGGCGACCACCCTACAGCACAGATACATGCAGGCAATGACATGCTACAACCCGGTCGCCAGTGGCAGATAGACAGCATTATCGATGGTGTAAAGAAAGGTACCTTGGCAGAAACTGATTTGGACATCAGTGTGAGACGTATTCTAAAACTCATATATACCTCGCCCCGCACTATTGAACATCCTACCAATGATGCACACCTTGACGAGCATGCCAACATAACCCGTCAGAGTGCCACCGAAGGCATGGTGCTGCTGAAGAATGACGCCAACGCACTGCCACTTACAAGTGGCACAAAAAATATAGCACTTTTTGGTTGTGCCTCGTACGATTTTATACCTGGTGGGACAGGATCAGGCGATGTTTATCGTGCTTATACCGTATCGATGCTCGAAGGGTTGCAAAACGCAGGCTATACCATAGATGCCTCTATGGCTGCTTTGTATGGAGCCTTTATTCAAAAGAGTGTAGAGACCAACAAAGCCGCTGCCCCAGGACGCTATGCTGAGTTGACCCGCATCCGTCCTGATGAGATGCCACTCACAGCTCAACAGATTAACACACAGGTGCAACGCGCCGATGTGGCAATCGTAACATTGGGTCGCACATCGGGCGAATACTACGACCGCCCAAGTGCCGACTATGATTTATCAGCTGCCGAACGAACCATGCTGCAACAAGTGTGTGGAGCATTCCACGCTGTTGGTAAGAAGGTGATTGTGGTTTTGAACATAGGCGGAGTGATTGAGACAGCCTCGTGGAAAGACCTTCCCGATGCCATTTTGTGCGCATGGCAACCTGGACAAGAGGGAGGTAACAGTGTGGCCGACATCCTATCGGGCAAAGCCAACCCTTCTGGACGATTGCCAATGACATTTCCAATACGTTTAAGCGATGTAGGATCTTCTGCCAATTTCCCCATCGACCAGACATCTGAAAACGTGAGTGTTGCATTACGCCGAACAGATATAGGCGAGAAAAATGTTGACTATACCAACTACGATGAGGGCATCTATGTAGGCTACCGTTGGTTTGATACTCGGTCGATGGAAGTATCCTACCCCTTTGGCTACGGACTCAGTTATACCACCTTCGATTACAGCAACGCAAAAGTCAAACAGCACAAAGACAAAATAACCGTTACTGTAACTATTACAAACAGCGGCAAAGTGGCAGGCAAAGAGGTAGTACAGCTATACGCTGCTGCACCTAAAAGCCAGTTGGACAAGCCACTCAAAGAGCTGCGCGCATACGCCAAGACCCCAATTATCCAACCTGGCAAATCAGAAACTATAACATTGACATTTAATCGCAACGACCTCTCGTCGTACGATGAGCAACAACACAAATGGATACTTGCCCCTGGCACCTATCAATTGCTGATAGCTGCATCATCGCGCGATATACGACAAACCCTAACGCTGGACATATAGACCTACCTTCAGCATTAACACACAACTGCACCAAGTTTGCAGAGCTTGGCGCAGTTGTGTGTGTGTTTTCACTATTGCTATCAGTCAAAAATCGCCTCATACATCCAAATAAAAAAGAGTAACTTTGCAGAAGTTTTCTCATAGATGGGTATGCGTAAAATTTTACATTCCATATTACTAACTATCAACATACTGTTTGCAGTTGCATTGCTGGCATCATCGGTAGCGGAATTGGTAAAACCCTCTACCATTATTCTTTTTTCGTTGCTTAGTTATGGCTATTTGATACTTGTGATTGCCAATCTATGTTTTGTGCTGTTATGGCTATTGCTACGACGAATGGAGGCGATTGTTTCGGTAGTTGCCATCTTGGTTCGATGCTCACTCCTATCACTTTTTTTTCAAGTAGGTGGTACCAGCGAAGCCTCTTATGATGATGACTCATGTCAACTAAGTGTAATGACATTTAACCTACACTCGCTGATGGGGCCAGATGCCCAAAGTACCGCTTCGGAAAACGCACCTGCCCTTGTGAGTTTATTTCGCCAATATCAACCAGATGTGGTGTGCCTACAAGAATATTATGAACCACAATTCTATTCACTTTCCGACACACTCAAACATATTGGTTACCAATATTGGTTTAGGAGCAAACGATTGGTTATGCTATCCCGACTACAACTCGATGACACGACACGTATTGACAAATACGGAAAACTGATGGCAACGGTAACCATAAACGATAAAAAAATAACATTGATTGGAGTTCATCTTGACTCATACCAACTTGACCAAGACGACCTGAACAATGTAGAGCACCCCAACAGCAACAAAATGCTGCCTACCATCAAAAAATTCTCGGAGACTATCCGACAACATGAAACCGAATGGCACCAATGCTTGCTACCCGTAATTGAGTCCATCAAAACTCCACTAATCTTAATGGGAGATCACAACGACACGCCCTCTTCGTATCTATACGGGCAGATAACACAATACCTATCAGACACCTATTGCGAGTGTGGACAAGGGTTTGGAACCACTTATCACGGACCGTTCCCTGCCTTTCGCATTGACTATATTTTCCATTCTCCACACTTGCAAACCCTATCCTACCAGCGTATCATCACCAATATATCTGACCACTATCCCATCCTGTCCAAATACACTATCAACTAAACATGACAACCAAAGAACGATACCAACAGGTACTTGCCTACTTTGAGAAAGCGATGCCTGATGCTGCCACCGAATTGCACTACAACAACACTTTCGAACTTTTGGTTGCGGTGATGCTTTCAGCCCAATGTACTGACAAGCGCGTCAATATGGTAACACCACAGCTTTTTGCTGCATATCCCAATGCTGCCAGTATGGCACAGGCACCAGTCGAAGATGTGTTACGACTGATTAAATCAATCAGCTACCCCAACGACAAAAGCCGACACCTTATCGCCATGGCACAACAATTGATGGAACGCTATGACGGCAAAGTGCCTGACACATTGGAAGCATTGCAAACATTGCCTGGCGTGGGGCGCAAAACTGCCAACGTTATGTTGGCAGTAGCATTTGACAAACCAGCCATGCCAGTAGATACTCATGTGTTTAGGGTAGCCAATCGGATTGGACTTGCCAGACAATGCACCACACCGCTTCAAACCGAACAGCAGTTGCTCAAATATATACCTACCCATCAGCTCACGCTGGCTCACCACTGGCTGATTCTGCACGGCAGATACACCTGCACGGCTCGCAATCCCAAGTGTGAGTCATGCAACATTGCCATCTACTGCCAATGGCACACCTTACGTAACCACCATTCCAATATGTAACTCCGATGTTTTTTGCCAATCCGATAGCCTTGTGGGGACTTTTCTCACTTCTTGTACCCATAGCGATACACCTCTTTAACTTCAGGCGCTACCGCAAGGTACATTTCTCTAACGTAGCCTTGTTGAATGCCTTACAGATTGAGAGCAAAAAACAATCACAACTGCGCCAACGCATGATATTGGCGATGCGTCTGCTGGCATTGACAGCACTCACCGTAGCATTCGCACAACCTACACTTAGGCCCAAAAACTCACATGCTGCACAAGGAGACACCTTAGTAAGTGTATATATCGACAACAGTTACAGCATGCTCTGCAGCAACAGCGAAGGAACATTGCTGGAAGTGGCCAAACAAAAAGCACGACAAATAGCTGAAGCATATAACCTCTCCGACCATTTCCAATTGTTAAGTAGCGACTTGCGCGGAAGTGAATTTAGGGTACTCTCACACGATGAATTCCTATTGGCTGTAGATGAACTCACATATTCATCTCGCAGCACACTGTTATCCACCGCAGCACGACGGCAACACGATTTTCTAAGTCAAGCCACCGAGCCTAACCGACATGCCTACCTGATAACCGATGCTCAACGTAGCACCTTCGATGTACCAGACCTGCCCGTTGATCGCAACCTGCATTCAACGTTGATACCTCTGACTGCAGAAGGTGCCAATAACATATATATAGACAGTTTGGCAATGACAGCTCCCTACTACTACCCTGGAGCCACCATCACCCTCAACGTAACACTACGCAACAATAGCGACAGAGCTGTAGAGAAAGTACCTCTGCGACTATTTGTAAACCATCAACAGCGGGCCATGGCATCTGTTGACATGCCTGCGTGGGGAGCGACTACTGTGGAGATGTCGGTTGTAGCCAACCAAGCTGGAATACTTAATGGATATGTTGAGACATCAGACTATCCGATTACCTTTGACGATAGGATGTATTTCTCTATCCCCATTCAATCGCAGCTTTCATTGCTGACCATCGGGATTGAAAACCCATACCTCCGTCACCTATTCGCCAACGACAGCCTGACTCAATACCGTTTTTGCAGCACCCGAAACACCGACTATGGCAGTCTGCCAACAACCGACTTAGTGATACTAAATCAGGCGGAAGACCTAAGCGATGGATTGGCAAAAGCGCTACTCAACTATATGGAACACGGGGGCACACTCTTATTGATACCACCTATGCCCACCACACCTCAAACCATGCAACAGATGCTACGCCAACTACATGCTCCTGTGCCGGACCAATGGGTATCGACAGAAATACGCTGTAGCAATATTAACTATCAAGATCCACTCTATCAGAGTGTGTTTAGCACCACCCACAACGAAGATATCGAGATGCCCCTTCTAAAAGGGCATTATACCCTACAATCACATAGTGGAAGCGTGTCACAGCCCATCATTACATTAGCTGATGGAACACCCTATCTGAGCCGTACACCTTATCAAGATGGACAGTGTTACCTGTTTTGCTGCCCACTGATGCCCGATTACTGCAATTTTATGCAACAAGCACTATTTGTACCCACACTGTATAACATGCTGTTACGCAGCCACCCTTTGCAACCTGCCTACTATACATTCAACCACACGACACCAATAATGTTGTCCCATCCCATTACATCTGAGACCATAGTACACCTGATAATGGATAACGATGATGAAGCAGTTGAATCGAACGATATAATCCCAAGTATCCGGAATATTGGCGGAAAAAGTCTGCTGACTGTTTATGACCAACTTACACAGCCTGGTTGCTACCACCTAACAAGTGGCGATACGACAACCGAAGGAATAGCCTTCAACTATCCACGCACCGAGAGCGACATGCAATTCTATACCTTACGCCAAATTAAGCAACAGTTATCCAATAGCTCGCTCGACAAATACTATCAGATAATACAACCCACACAGCAATCGGTGAGCCAATTTATCCGAAAACACTCTCAAGGGATACCATTATGGCACCTATTTGTTATACTAACCCTCATTGCTCTAATGGGCGAGATAATATTCATCCGAATTCAAGATCATGCTAAACATAACACATCTCTCTAAAAGTTTTGACGGACACACCGCCTTAAGTGACGTATCGCTACATGTAAAACAGGGCAGTATTTTTGGATTACTCGGTCCGAATGGCGCAGGCAAGACCACGCTGATCCGTATCATCAACCAGATTCTAACACCTGATCAGGGAGACATCTTGATAGATGGATGTCCACTTTCCAGTCAGCATTCCCAAACCATAGGGTATCTGCCAGAAGAGCGTGGACTATACCCAAAGATGACTATTGAGGAGCAAGCCATATATTTGGCTCAACTCAAGGGATTAAGCAAGTTGCAAGCCCAAAAACGGCTATCCGAATGGCTAACGCGACTGGATATCGAATCATGGAGGAATCGCATGCCATCACAACTTTCAAAAGGTATGCAACAAAAAATACAATTTGTAATTACATTGCTGCACCAGCCTCAACTGATAATCCTCGATGAACCGTTTAGTGGACTTGACCCTGTGAATGCCGAGGGTTTGAAAAACGAGATACGACGCCTACACCAACAGGGCACAACCATCATACTCTCCTCTCACAATATGGCATCGATCGAAGAACTCTGCGACAGCATAGCACTACTCTCGCGGTCGCATTT
Organism: Candidatus Colimorpha onthohippi; assembly: GCA_018064565.1. GTDB lineage: Bacteria > Bacteroidota > Bacteroidia > Bacteroidales > P3 > Colimorpha > Colimorpha onthohippi. The sequence continues at coordinate 1,511 of JAGHVA010000011.1, read as the reverse complement.
GGTACTTACCGGCAATTTGGAAGAAATCAAATCCATTCATTCTGGAAAATCGCTCAACGATATTTTTATCCAACACGTATCACAGTGAAAAAAATCTTATTAGTCATCCAACGCGAATACCTAACACGCGTGCGAAAACCATCATTTTGGATACTCTCCATTGTGGTGCCTCTGCTTATTGCCACACTATATGCACTGCCTATCATCCTTACATCCCACCAACAGCAACACGCCTATGTGATGGTGGTTGACGAGACTGGGATATTTGCACCATCGTTTCGCAGCACAGCGGATATTACCTACCTGCCAGCGGGCAGCCTTGACTATGCACAAAACCGATTGGAAACTTCCGACAGCATAGCAGCTATATTGCATATCCCAGCGCGAGAGGTATCTATCCCTACCGATGCCTTTTTGTATTACCAAGGCGAAGAGCCCAACCAATATGTGCAAAGCGACATCAACAACCAGTTGCAGACACTGCTCCGCAACAACATACTGCTTGATGTCCACGGCATTACAGCCGAAGAGTACCATAGCTTGATCACAACCACTGTACGGCTACATGTACGCGATTTAACCGACGGGCACGATGGTTTTATTGAAGTCAAGATTATATTGGCATTAGTGTTAAGTATGCTTATCTTTATGGCTGTTTTGATGTTTGGGGCTCAGGTAATGCGAGGGGTGATGGAAGAGAAACAGTCTCGCATTGTAGAAGTGCTGATATGCAGTGTCAGCCCCTTCCAGTTGATGATGGGCAAGATTATAGGGCATGGTCTGGTAGGACTCACCCAATTTACCTTATGGATATGCCTTTCGGCGGCAGCTATGATAGGCATACGTTCTGCCAACAGCCAACTATTTGATCAAGCCGAACAGCAGATACATACAACATCTATAGCAACTAAAGGCACCGAGGCTACAACTCAAATGGAGTCCTTGATAAGTCAAGACAACGTCTCACAACTCATACAAGGGTTGGCCTCCATTGATTTCGGTGTCATACTAACACTCTTCGTTTTTTATTTTGTGATAGGTTATCTACTCTATGCCACCCTATTTGCCGCCATTGGATCAATCACCGATACCGATACCGATACCCAACAATACTCTTTGCCCATCACCATACCACTACTCATTCCCATCGTACTGCTTCCCACTCTCATAGAAGCACCCTCTGGGGCACTTGCTGTATGGCTATCCATCATACCGTTCACATCGCCTATAGCCATGATGTTCCGCATCCCATTTGGCGTTCCTATATGGCACGTTTTGGTATCTATGGCATTGCTGCTGATTACCTTCCCAGTTATTACGGTTATTGCTGCACGTATCTACAAAAAGAATATCTTGAGGCACAAAAATAAATAAGCCTTATTATGCCCCCAAAAAAACTGTCTCAAACCGCTCAAAGAGGCTATTTAGTCGTCCCTCAAAAAGCCACAGCGTACAACTGATACCGTGATTGGTATAGAGCGGATGCTGTTTTTCGCATGCGAACAAGCGAT
>JAGHVA010000266.1 GCA_018064565.1 Candidatus Colimorpha onthohippi | reverse complement strand
ATCGCTTGTTCGCATGCGAAAAACAGCATCCGCTCTATACCAATCACGGTATCAGTTGTACGCTGTGGCTTTTTGAGGGACGACTAGGTACTGTTGCTGACTCACACACCAACCGCACAGATAGACCGTCGTAGCGATAGTCGTGGTGCGTGTAGAGGCCGCTACTGCCAGAGTACAAGTAATACGCATTGTCGCTACCACCAGCAGTCGAAGACCAATAATCACCGATGCTGCCTACATCACAAACCGTAGTACTGCGCCGGTAGCCTGCGGCTGGCAAAAACAACGCACCAGCACCCTCCATCGCCGCCCACTGCGTGGTGGTGTAATTGTTGGTAGTCCAGCCGCTGCCATTGCCGGATGTGAACGTACAGCCTGTCGGCATTTCCCAACTGTCGGGCAGAAGCACCACACCATGCACCCCATTCACCGTAGCATGTCCTCGTTTAGACACAGCATTGGCTCTGATATTCAGCAGGTATCTCCACTCATCGAATGTCAGCGTCCGCCACTTGCCTGTCACATTCCCACCGTTGCTGATGGCGTTATACACGCCCCAGTCGTAGTTGGTGCCTGCTATATAGCCTGATGGACCATAATCGCTGCTTGTTGTACTTTTTAGATACGGGTTGCAGCCGCTGTAGCCGCTGGTACCCCACCCGAAGAGGTCGATATAGCCCGTATAGCTGCTGCTGATATTCTCATTGCCGCAACCGATGTAGTCATACTGGTTGGCGGCAAAGCACCATGTGCCTGGCTTGGTGGTGCCATCTTTGCAAGCATGCGTACCTGTAGTGGTGTATTGCAGGTTGCCTGCTGCGAAATGCACTTTCTTAGTAGAAGACACCGAGAACAATCCCGACAAAGCCCCGTTATCGCCCTTGGTAACCGTTGATCCTCCTGTAGTATTGCTACAAAGCTCTTGCGCCGTAAACGACACCGCCGTACCGTAGGCAGTGCCCACGCTGTTGGTGGCATACGCCCGTACATAATAGGTAGTGCCAGCCGTCAAACCCGTGATGGTGCTGCTGAACGAGCCAGTACCCGTGCCGTCAGTAGTCTTACCCAAGCAGCTGCTTATCGTAGGCGTACTCGACGTGCCCCAGCACACGCCCCGTGCCGTAACCGCCGCCCCACCATCCGAGGTGATATTACCACCCGACACCGCCCCCGTAGCCGTGATATCACTCACCGCCGTAGTGGTCAGCGATGGCAATACTGCCGTAGGTGCAGCTGGAGCGTTATTGATAGAATCCACCACATGATTCAGGCTGTCCACCCGCTGCTGCAACGAGATTATCAGGTTTTGAACATCTTGCAATAGATGATAGGTTACAGCATCTTGCGCCTCGGTCGAGTCTTGCAGCTCTTTCAACTGCTTGTTGCCCGCGCTGTTGCCTAATGCCGTTACCGCCGAAAGGGTCTGCTGCTCGGTGAATGAAGTCAGGTAGCCCGCAT
>JAGHVA010000142.1 GCA_018064565.1 Candidatus Colimorpha onthohippi | reverse complement strand
TTACTGGAGGTGCAGGTTTTATCGGAAGCCATGTGGTTCGATTGTTTGTAAATAAATATCCTGATTATAAAATTATCAATCTGGACAAACTGACGTATGCTGGCAATCTGGCTAATCTAAAAGATATAGCTCAGGCTCCCAATTATCGTTTTGTGAAGATGGATATTTGTGATTTTGATGGTGTTTACAATCTGATGCGTGAAAATCATATCGATGGTATCATCCATCTGGCCGCAGAAAGCCATGTGGATAGGTCTATCAAGGATCCATTCACATTTGCGCAAACCAATGTCATGGGGACGCTCAGTATGTTACAAGCTGCCAAGTTGTATTGGGAGTCGTTGCCCGAGCAGTATGAAGGCAAGCGGTTTTACCATATCTCTACCGATGAGGTGTATGGTGCTTTACAAATGACGCATCCTGAAGGCGTCAAACCTCCATTCTCAACCAAAGCATCGTCAGACACACATATGGCTTATGGCGACACTTTTTTTACCGAGGATCTCAAATATCAGCCGCATAGTCCTTACAGCGCAGCCAAAGCCAGTAGCGACCATTTTGTACGTGCTTTTCACGATACCTACGGTATGCCAACTATTGTTACCAATTGTTCCAACAACTACGGACCATATCAGTTCCCTGAAAAACTAATCCCACTCTTTATCAACAATATCCGTCATCGCAAGTCGTTGCCAGTGTATGGCAAGGGCGAGAATGTTCGCGACTGGCTGTTTGTGGAGGATCATGCGAGGGCTATCGACTTGATTTTTCATAAGGGTAGGGTAGCAGAGACCTATAATATCGGTGGTTTTAACGAGTGGAAAAATATTGATATCATCAAAGTCATAATTCGGACAGTAGATCGTCTGCTGGGGCGTGCTGAAAATGAGGATTTGAATCTTATCACTTATGTTACTGATAGGGCTGGACACGACATGCGTTATGCTATCGATTCTTCTAAATTGCAACGCGAACTTGGTTGGGAGCCATCGCTTCAATTTGAAGAAGGTATCGAACGAACAGTGAAGTGGTATTTGGATAATCAGGAGTGGATGGATAACGTGACAAGTGGCGATTATATGAAGTACTATGAGGATATGTACGAAAAGAGGTAATATAATACGCATATGATATATGTACAAAAACGGACTTAAGCGAGTTATAGACTTTACCATTGTACTAATCGTTCTTATAATTATTTGGCCAATATTTGCGATTATCTCCATTTGGTTGCACTTTGCAAATAAGGGCGCTGGTGTGTTCTTTTATCAAGAACGTCCAGGTAAAGGTGAGAAGATATTTAGGGTGATTAAGTTCAAGAGTATGACCGACGAACGAGATGCAGCAGGCAATCTTCTTCCTGACAAAGACCGTATTACGGCAGTGGGTAAGTTTATTCGCAAAACTTCGATCGATGAGTTGCCTCAGTTGATAAATGTACTGATAGGTGATATGGCTTTGATTGGTCCTCGTCCGTTATTGCCTGAATATCTGCCTTATTATACTGAAAGAGAAAAACTACGTCATACGGTTCGCCCAGGTATTTCTGGTTGGGCTCAGGTGAATGGAAGAAGTAACATAACTTGGGATAAAAAACTTGAGTTGGATGCTTATTATGTTGAGAACTTGAGTCTGTGGATGGATATCAAGGTGATACTCAAAACGTTTAAGAATTTGTTTTGTGCAACCAATGAGGTTGGTGTTGTGCCTCAGGGTGGTATCGGTAAACTTAATGTAGAACGTTCTATGAAAATGGCTGCCAGCGAAGCAACAAAGAATTGTTAGTATGGAGAAATTATTGATTTTAGGTAGTGATTTTGGTACCATCTCGGTTGTGAAAGAGGCGCATAAAGTCGGCATGTATGTTATTGTTGCCGACACTATGGAGTCATCGCCATCTAAACAAGAGGCAGATGAGGCTTGGCTTATCAGTACAACAGATATCGATGCTCTTGAGAAAAAAAGTAAAGAATCGGGAGTTACGTCAGTCATGTTTGGCGCCAGCGATTTCAATATTTCTAATTGTAGAGTCTTATGTGAGCGTTTGAACTTGCCTATTTATTGCAATAATGACAGTACGTGGCTTGTAGCACGAAATAAGAGATTATTCAAGACGATATGTAAAGAGGTCGGAGCTCCGATTGCTACTGATTATGAGTTTGCTGACAACCAGTTAGACGAGATGCTCAGCAATATAAACTATCCTGTGGTTGTCAAACCTTCCGACATGAGTGGCAACCGAGGCATGTGTTATTGTAATAATAGCGAAGAGTTGCGTAAGGCGTATTGCTACGCAAGAAGTTTGTCGAACGAAAGTATCATTGTAGAGCGGCAGTTGATAGGTGATGAGTTTAATGTTCACTATGTATTAGCTGACGGTGAAGCCCGTTTGCTATATTTTAGTTCTACACATCATGAACCAGGATACGACCGTAATATATATTCATTTAAGACTACTACATCGTGCTATCTAAAGCAATATATTGAAGAGGTAAACGCATACGCCAAGATGGTTTTTGCCAAGGCTGGTTGTAATGATGGTATTGTGTGGCTGGATGTGATGCGTGATGCTGATGGTAAGTTCTATTTCTTGGAGATGGGGTATCGTTTTGGTGGTGTGATGACCTACCGACCCTACTTTTTG